>JAQVQN010000067.1 GCA_028701555.1 Kiritimatiellia bacterium
GTGCTTGCCGCTGTTTTCAACATGTCTGTGGATGTCGGGCAACAGATCCTGCATCAGCTTATATTCCCAAAGCAACTTAAAGGCCTTGCATGACGAATTGTAAGTGAAGAGACGGAAAACCTCCTCGCAGACACGCGGCACAGAGGCGTTCAGGATGTCGGCATGATGTTCATGAATGGCCTTCTGGCTGACCCTGTCGATGGTGAAATCAAGGCGCGCGGCGAACTTGACAGCGCGCATCATGCGCACAGGATCCTCGCGGAAACGGATGGCAGGGTTGCCGATGCAACGCATGGTCTTGCGCTCCAAGTCTTCCAAACCTCCGACAAAGTCAATGACGCTGAAGGTTTTGATATCATAAAACAGACCATTTACAGTGAAATCGCGTCTTTTGGCGTCTTCTTCCGGGGTTCCGAAGGTGTTATCCTCGGTCTGATAGACGCCGTTGTCAGACTCGCTGCTCTCCGGCTGGCGGCGGAACGTGCTGGTTTCAATTATCTTTCGGCCAAAGACGATGTGGGCCAGCCGGAACCGTTTGCCGATAAGGAAGCAGTTGCGGAAAAGGCGGCGTATCTGATTTGGGCGGGCATCTGTTCCGATGTCGAAATCTTTAGGTGTGCGACCCAGCAAAAGGTCTCGCACGCTTCCTCCCACAAGATATGCCGTATGCCCGGTATTGGCTAGGCGGTACAGCACTTTCAGTGCGTCAGGGTCGATGTTAGCGCGCGATATGCAGTGTTTGGAGCGTTCCCTGACGACTAGTTTATTCTTTTTTTTGAACAGTGATCGAATCATGTTTGCTGGTCTTCCCATATGCAGATGTGAATATTGTCGCAAAAATAATGGTTTACAACAACAGTGGTTATTTAAGGCCTGAGTGTCGCAGAAGGGCATCGACGGTCGGGGCCTTGCCACGGAACATTATGAAAATATCGGAGGGGTCGGCCCCGCCGCCAAGCGCAAGCAAAGACGTGCGCAGTCGCATGCCGACATCACACACCGCTGTTTCGTTGTCGAGCCCAGCCTCTTCGAAAGCGGCAAAGGCTTCTGCGGAATAAACCTCTGACCATTTATAGCTGTAGTATCCAGCGGCGTAAGCCCCCGCAAAAATGTGGCTGAAGGAACACAGAAACCGGTCTTCAGGCAAAAGTTTGGCAGGCAAAAAAACAGATGCATTGCTGCGCTTCACTGCGTCGGCATCCTGCCATTTAGGGCAAGGGTAGCGGGCATAAAGATCCATGTCGGTTGCGGACAGGAAAATCTGCCGCAGCATGTTGTTGGCGGCAAAATGGTTTTTGGCGGATACCAGTTTGTTGAAAAGTTCATCTGGCAGCGTTTCGCCCGTTTCCACATGACTACTCAAGAGTTTCAAAGTATCCCGGTGATAACACCAGTTTTCCATAAATTGGCTGGCGATTTCGATGGCATCCCACTCTATTCCGTTGACACCAGAAGCCTGCGGATCTTCGACGGTTGTCAGCATGTGCTGCAAGGCGTGGCCGAATTCATGGAAAAGGGTGGTGATCTCGTTAAAACGCATCAGGGGAGGCTGGCTGTCCACTGGCACGCTCTGATTGCAGACCAGCAGCGCCATCGGCAACTGCAGACGGTTATCGGGAGTGCGGTCACGGGTTCGGAAAGCGTTCATCCAGGCCCCGCCGCTTTTTGTGGCCGGTCGGCTGTAGGGGTCAAGGTAGAAACATGCCAAAGGCGTGCCGTCTCTGTCGGCGACTTTGAAAAAACGCACATCTTTATGCCATACATCCGCCGCGCCGTCAGCGGCTTTGATTTCGATGCCGAAAAGGTTCTCGGCCAGCCGGAACATGCCGTCTAAGACGCGGGGAAAGGGGAAGAACCGGCTGAGTTCCTCCTCGCTGTAACCGTAAAGAGCTTCGCGTTGTCTCTCGGCCCAGAAGGGCATATCCCAGGGTTGGAGCAGTTCGGCATCGAACCCAGATGAGTGCGCGAAATCGGTTAGATCGGCGATTTCGCGCGTGCCTTTAGCGCGTGAAGCCGCGGCAAGCTCCGCAATCAACCCGTCAACCGCTGTAATCGTCTTGGCGCATTTTTCAGTGAGGCTGAGATCGGCATAAGTGGGGTAGCCCAGCAAGGCGGCGAGTTCATGCCGTAGTGTGACAACTCTTTCGATCAAGGGTGTGTTGTCACAGGGTCCGAAGGAGGCTCTGGCTATATACGCCCTGTAAAGCTGCTCCCTAGCCTGCCTGTTGCGGCTGTGCTTCATAAAAGGCAGGTAAACCGCGCTGTCTAGCGTGATTTTCCATGGACCCTGGCCTTGCGCTGCCGGTTCATGCGCGGCGTTGTCTTTCCGTGCAGCCATTTCGGTCACCGCCAAGAGTGACGGTGGCAAACCCTCCACTTCTGCCCGTGTGGTGAGCAGCAGGGAAAATGATTTTGTGGCGTCCAGCAAGTTATTGGAGAACTTGGTCGCCAGTGCGGCAAGCTCGTTCTGAACGACGTTGAAACGCGCTCTTGCGGACGGCGGCAGCCCGACGCCCGCCAGTTCAGCACTTCTGATGGCTTGATCCAAAATGCGCCGCTGCACAGGCGAAAGCGAATCATTGTCGAGGTCATGTTTACGCAAGGCCAGATAGTTGTCGTAAAACGTCCGGCTTTGGTTGACGCGCAGCGCGAAAGCGACGATCTCCGGCTGCACATTCTGATGAATTTCACGCCAAGCATCGTCGTTCATTACAGAAAGCATATGGCAGAGCATGGTCCATGCGTCATGTAAGGAATAGCAGGCGTCATAGAGGGGGCGCATAAGGCCTGGCCAGCTTGGCACGGCATGCAGCTCCAGGGCATCTACTGCAGCATTGGCCTCGCTGACAAGGGTTTCAAAAGCCGTTGCGGCGTTTTGCGGTGTCATCCGTCCGAATTCGGGATGATAAGGTATTTTATAAAAAGGTGACATTTTCAATGGGGAGCGTTTTAACATAGTTGAATCCGCACCCGAGTTAGTAGTTAAGAGTTAGTAGTTAAGAGTTAGTAGGTAAGAGTTGTTGTTTGCTAAAGAATCAAGGCGTTGGTTCAGGCACCTGGGCGCCGTGACGGCGTAGTTTCTCGGCGACTGACGGTTGAGGGTCAAACTTGTAGCTTTGGGTCCAGAAGTCCACGGCTTCGCCGTCGCGACCGACTGACAACAGGGCATCTCCAACATGATCCAGAATCACAGGCTCCTCATTGTCGTTTTCGGCGGCTTTCAGCAGATATTGCAGCGCCTCGTAAAAGCGCCCCTCTTTATAAAGCACCCAGCCTTTGGTGTCCAGATATGCCGCGTTTTGCGGCTGGTCTGCCAGGGCGGCATTTATCAATTCCGTCGCTTCCACAAGGTTTACACCTTGTTCAGCCCACATGTAGGCCATAAAGTTTTGGAGTTCATGTGAGTGCGGGTGTGAGGCCAACGCGCGCTTGAGCCATGCCTCAGTCGCCGGCAAGGCCTTTTGACTTTCCAGCAGCGATGCCAGCCAGAGATAGAACCCGGCTTCAGGGAAATAGCCTTCCCGCATACGCATGGCGTAAACGTCCTCCAGAATTCTAATAGCAGCTTCTTTGTCTCCAAGTGCCTGATGCGCGGCGGCCAGAATCATCCTGTCAACGCAGGTAGCAGAAGGCTGTGAAGCCTTTTTGGCCAAAGCTTCGACAGCGTCTGGCATGCCGGACCATATCGTGCCTAGTCGGATAAGCGGGGCATGCTCGGCCTCGTTCTCGCGATAGGCTTCCAGCAGGCATGAAACGGCCTTATTGGTATGCCCGAGATTAAGCCAGCATTCTGCGGCAAGGTTGTTAAGCGCGGCACGCATTTTGGGATCTTCGCGCAGATCGATGGCTGTTTGAATGCAAGCGATGGCCGTGTCTTGGTGTTCTGCATCACGGCTGAAATGCACAGCCCAATGCACCGGCAAGGTGGCGCTGTCATCATCGTTGAATCGTACGTGTTGCTCCCGCATCAGCTCCAGCGCTTTATCAGTCTGTCCGGAGAGGAAATACAGGCGTATCAACACCTGGGCTATTTCACGGTTCTCGGGCTGTGCGTCGAGCAGGTGGCGGCAGTGCCTCGCGGCGTCGGCCGGGCGGTCGGCGGCATCCGCGACGCGGGCAGCGACTAAGCGTAGTTCCTGCTCGCCCTGATTGCGACGCAGGAACTGCTCCAAGCTTTCGAGCGCCTCGCCTAAAAGTTCACGCTCAAAAAGGTTATTGGCTATAACTGCGGCTATCTTGGGATTGTCCGGATCAAGTCTGGCGGCGTGGCTGAAAGCGTCGAAAGCGGCTTTTTTCGATGCGTTAGTGTCGCTTCCGTCGCCGCCAGCCTCAAGCATCACGCCCTGCGCGTACAGCGCCAAGGCCCCGGCCTGTCGTGCCTCGTGGTCAGCAAGTGCAAACTGAGGAGGCCCGGACGTTGAGTTGCGGAAGGCGCAGCCGGCAAAAAGAACCGGTAAAAGGAAAAGATACAGGAGCAAACAATTACCCTCCAACCGCTGCCATGAGTGGGGTCGGAACGAGGGCATTGTTTTACTCCTGCTTAAAATAGTTAATCCGTGCCAGGCAAGCCTGGCACGGCAACTTAAGATCCCCGAAAAAACAAAGGACAGTACTCCGGGGGTCGCGTAACGCCGCGCCAGCTTACTTGTTCTTGTGACGTTGAGATTTAATGCGTTTGCGGTATTTGTGTTTAGACATCTTTGCGCGGCGCTTTTTCTTTATGGAACCCACGTTTTTTCTCCTGGAATTGCGTTTGTGCCTGGGTCAGGCGTAAACGCGGTTTTTGTTCAAAAAATCACTTTGTTCAAAGGCAGTTCGA
This sequence comes from Kiritimatiellia bacterium, assembly GCA_028701555.1. Taxonomy (GTDB): domain Bacteria; phylum Verrucomicrobiota; class Kiritimatiellia; order RFP12; family UBA1067; genus JAQVQN01. The sequence continues at coordinate 4,820 of JAQVQN010000067.1, forward strand.
TAATGCCTTCCGCGCCAGCGGCGCGCAGAGGCGGAATGATATCCCGTACAACCTTCTCTTCCACTACAGACTCGACCGCATACCAATCGGCATCGTGGAGCTTGTTGATCGTTGGGGCATGCAGTGAAGGCAGTATGGAGGAGACCTCGTTCAATTTGGCGGACGGCACATTGAGTTTAAGGAGGACTCTGGACTCAGCAGCCAGAGCGCCTTGCAGCAACATGGCGATCTGCGCGATCTTGGCGCGCTTCTCCGGAACTTCCCAAGCCTTGTTGTTGGCGATCAGCCTGGTGGTTGAGGTAAGGATGGTGTCGACAATGCGTAGGTCATTGGCGCGCAGTGATGATCCGGTTTCGGTCAGCTCAACAATGGCGTCCACCAACTCCGGCGCTTTAACCTCTGTCGCGCCCCACGAAAACTCGACTTCGGCTTGCACCCCGTGTTGCTCAAGGTAACGGCGTGTCAACCCCACGGCTTCGGTGGCTATGCGCTTGCCCTGAAGATCCTTGACGCTCTGGATAGTTGAACCGTTGGGCACTGCCAAAACCCAGCGCACTGGGCGCGAGGTGGCTTTCGAGTAGCACATCTCAGAGACTTCTTGCACATCCGAATTGTTTTCGTAGATCCAGTCAAAGCCTGTTATTCCAGCATCCAGCAGCCCCAGTTCGACATAACGCGAAATCTCTTGCGGTCGTATCAGGCGGCACTGCAAGTCAGGATCATCAACACTGGGAACATAAGACCGCGCCCCGGCTTTGATATTGAAGCCGGCTTTTCGCATCATGTTGAAGGTTGCTTCCTGCAAACTCCCTTTGGGCACGCCCAAAATCACTGGCATAATCGTCTACCTTATTTCTTTTGCTTAGTTAGAAAGTATGTAATATTATCTAATTCTTACTCGGGTATCAAGCCAGTGGGGAATATTTTTTAATCTACTGCTATTATCGGCCATTTTGGGTGACTTTCGGAGGTTAAGTCGAGTGATCTGCATTTTACAGGTTCTGGAGGCGGCCGAAGGCGGCGCAAGGCGTCATTTGCGGGACTTGGCCGACGCGCTCGATCCTTCGGAATTCAGTTTGGAGATGGCTGTCTCCTGCCGTCGCGACCCTGATTTCCGTAAAGACCTAGAGGGATACGAGTCGCGAGGGATCAGGGTTCACGAGATTCCGATGCGACGCCGCGTCGCGCCTTTGCATGACCTTTGGAGCTTTGCGCGTCTGGTCGCCTGCATAAGAGCGGTGCGGCCGGATGTTGTGCACGCGCACAGCTCAAAGGCAGGGGTTCTGGCGCGACTGGCAGGCAGGATTTGCGGCGTTCCGGTGGTCTATACTGCGCACGGACTGCCTTTCCTTATGCGATGCAACAGTGCCTCGCGTCGCTTTTACAGGTTCGTTGAACGTTCCCTTGCGGGCTGCACCCATTCATTTATCGCGGTGTCCGGCGAGGAATATCAGGCGGCATTGTCGATAGGGCATCCACCGGAACGCGTGCGGCTGATCCCTAACGGCATAAAGTCCTTTGACGCGGGCGAGGTGATTGTCCGTGACTCCGGGGTGTTGCAGGTCGGGTTTTTCGGCAGGCTCTCGCCGCAGAAAGCACCGGAATTGCTTATAGAGTCTGCTGCGGAAGTAGCGGCGCATCTCCCGCAGACATCATTCACAATCTACGGCGACGGAGAGCTGAGGCCGAAACTAGCGAATCGGATCGCGCGGCTGGGGCTGTCGGCACATGTGCGTCTTGCCGGGGCGTTCGAGCAGGGCGCGGCCGTATCGCTAATGAGGATGATGGATGTTGTTGCGATTCCATCGCTTTGGGAGGGGTGCCCCTATGTGGTGATGGAAGCTTTTCAGGCAGGAGTGCCGGTGGTGGCCGCGCGAGTGGGCGGCATAAGCGATCTGATTGTCGACGGGGTCAATGGCGTATTGATTGAGGCTGGCAGCACCGAATCTCTGTGCGACGGTTTGTTGCGGATGTTGCGCGATGCAGGTCTGAGGGGCAGGCTGGCCCGGCGCGGCCGTGAAGATCTGGCCCGACACACTTTGGAACAGATGACGCAGGCTGTCGGGACGGTCTACAGACAGGCGGCGGGGCTGGTAAAACAACAGCGCGTATCCCGCCGTAACGGGACACGCGCAGAAAACTAAAAGAATGTGGCTACACAGCCTTGTCCACAAGAACCTTTGGAACTTTGTCCACAAGGCTCTTCTTTACCTTTGCAGGTTTCAGAATCAGCTTTCGGACATTCTCCGGCTGCATTTTTGCTACGGTGTCCGCATCCACGCCTAGTTTCACCAGTCGTGCGCGCTGAACCTTGGAGCGACGCCGTTTCTCGCTCGGACTCTTGATGGGGCGAGTGCGGGGATGTTTGTTTAGTGTACGGCCTGTGCCCATGAAAAAACCTCCGATGTCATTCCTTCTGGTAATAAAAAAGTCGCGATATTGTGTCGGATTTCACTCCGATATGCAAGCCCTTGTTGCAGATAAGGGAATAATTTTAACCACAGATTCGGTTGTGACGCCATCCACGCGCACACGTTTGAGGCGCGCTGCGTGACCGGCGACAACAGAAACGTTGCGTTTGGGAACGTTTAAAACATCCGCGAAGAGGTCAATCAGCGCGGCGTTGGCCTTGCCATCAACAGGCGGGGCTTTTACACGAACACGTAGCCAATCAGGGTCTGCACCTGCTATTTCTGATTTAGCTGCGCGCGGCGTGGCCTTGACCGTGATAACGCATCCGTCTTTTGTTGAATTCAGCCAGTTCATATTGTTGCAGATGACCGTTAATTTATCTTCTTTTGTGTAAGGACACCTGATCAGTTGAACATCGGCGAATGGATGAGCCGGAGCAGAACCTGGCAGACGCTGTTGTACAGAAGGTCCACCACAAAGAAAAAGATGAGAGGGGTGAAATCAAAACCCATGCCAGCCGCGCCGCGCCGAGCGAAACGCCCCAGCAGCATTTCCACGCCCTCGCTGCATATGATGCTCAAACCTTGCGCTCGGGAGATCGCCGCCAAAAGGTTGCCGATGATCAACGCGAACAGGCATCGGGTCAGCAGCATTAGGCCGTCAGCTAACGAAAGCGCGGCCAGCCAGCCGGTCTTCAGCATTTGCAGCAAGATGGTTCCTTGCATGAATGGCGAAACAGCGGAGGGAGTCGGTTCCCCTAGGGGGTGGGGCGTTATCCCCAAGCTGCCGGTCCGTGTCAGGATCAGCGCGGTCACACCGTGCAGCGCCAGCAGCGCCAGTGGTTGTAATGCGAAGGGGATCCAAGAGAATGGGCGGCAGAAAAAGTCCAGCGCCTCCAAGGCTCGGGACGAGCGGAAGGCAGGAGTGATAAGCCTGACCAAAAGGTAGACTGTCCAGAGCCGGATTATGAAAAGCGCGGTCTGCATGAAGCTGAACAGCAGGATGGGAAGGACTGGATTGGCGGCGGCGGGCGGGGAGAAATTAAAATAGGTGCCGACGGTTATGTTCCAGCCGATATTCAAGCGGTGCAACGCTACGGTCTTGAATACAACAATGAAAAGCATGACACAGCAGGCTGCAGCCTGCGCGGGCATGTAAAGCACAGGCCGGAGGAACGCTAGGATCGTATCTGTCAGCTTGACGGTTCCCGACAGAAAAGGGTTAAAATAAAACTCCTTGGCCGGGGCTGACCAGAGCCGGACCCAGAAGAATAGCGCGATAAAATTAAAAAAAAGTATGAAATAGCTCATGTGACAACGTTTGAGACTATATCTTTTATTGATGGCGGCGGCAAGCTCGGGCGCGACACATTTTGTTTGAAAAAAATCCGCGAAAAACTGCGGCTTGATTTTATGGCGCTATTTGGTATCTTAACGGCGTTTTTCAGATGGCGAAAATAGCTCAGTTGGTTAGAGCAGCAGATTGTGGTTCTGCGGGTCGCGGGTTCGAATCCCGTTTTTCGCCCCATACTTTACCCCTCTAAAACCTCGGTTTTATTGGGGTTTTTTAATTTTTAGCGGTTCATGCCTGTTTTGGGCGTGTCTTTAGCATTCGCTTGTTTTTACCTGTAATGAGTTCTTTTTTGTATACAGTTTGTATACACCCCCCTTGGCCTGTTTTCACTGATACGGGAAGAATCGACACTGCGGTTTGGGTTTTTGGAGCTCGCGTTGTCCCGGACATGCGCATAGCAAAGGTATAATTTCCAGCGCAACAGGCGCGGAACTGGAGGGTATTCTGGCGAAGCTGGAGGGGCTGGGGCGGTCAGAGCTGGAGCGGGTCGGGGAAAAGGTGCGGGAGATGCTGGGGCGGTAGGGGGATTGGCGAGTAGCGAGTAGCGATTAGCGATTTCTGGGGAGGGTAGGCAGCGCCGGGTCAAGGCGGCGGGCGGGGGGTGTCGCAGTTCCAGCAGGCGTCTAGGGTGGCGTCGACGGTCTCATTGCAGCGGGGGCAGGTCCATTCGGGGTCGGGGTGTTCGGCTGGCTGTGAGCGGTTGCTGATCGCCTGGA
>JAQVQN010000068.1 GCA_028701555.1 Kiritimatiellia bacterium
TTGTCGATTTTATCATTTTGACTCCTGAAATCTGGCTTCTGGCTTATTGCAAACGAATTTTTTATTGCTGTGCTTGACCTGTAAGGCACTTTAGGGTGACTCATGCGGAGCAGTTCTGAACTGCCCCGCCGTCATACCGTAGCGGGCGCGGAAGATGCGTCCGAGATGCGTCTGGCAGGCGAAGCCGCATTTGTGCGCAAGTTCGCTGATATTGCCGTCGTTTTCCAGAAGCAGGGAGCGCAGTCTTTCCAAGCGAACGTGTTCGATCTCTTCACGGACGGTGCGTCCGGTGGCGTTGCGGAAGCGGATTTCCGTGGCGCGGCGCGAGAGGCCGACGCTTTTGGCGATATCGGCGACGCGCAGGCGCGGGTTGGCGGCGTTGACTCTAATAAATCTTAAGGCGCAGGCCATCTGCTTGTCTGCGATGGCGACCCACTCGGTGGACTGTCGCGAGACCACGCGTAAAGGCTCGACCGAGTATTCAATTTTATTAAGGCGTTCTCCGCGCATAAGGCGGTCCAAGTGCGCGGCGATCCGGTAGCCTGCCGGACGCGGGTCGCACTGTATGCTGGATAGGGTTGGCACGGACGCCTCGCAGATCCACTCGTCGTTATCCACGCAGAGCACGGCCACCTCGTCCGGCACCGAGACCCCGGCGTCGATGCAGGCGTCCAGCACCTGCTTGCCGCGCCGGTCGTTGGGCGCGAAAAGCGCGATCGGTTTCGGCAAGGCCTGTAGCCACGCCTCCATGCGCGGACGCTCAACCGCCCAGTCGTGCTGTTCCGCTTCCGAGCAAGGCGCGTACACATGGCACTTGCGGTGTCCGGCCTGCCGAAGCGTACGGCGGAAACTCTTATCGCGTTCTTTTGACCAGTACGTTTCGCTGAAGATATGGCCGACAAAGGCGAATAGCGTGTAATGACGCTCCAGGAAATAATTGGCGGCCATTTGCCCTATAGCATCCGAGTTCCACACCACGCAAGGCCAGCGGAATAAAGGATAGCCGCGCCGCCGCATGGGGTGGGGCTGCAGCAGGACAATCACAGGCACTCCGAGATCTGCGATCTGCCGCGCCTCTTGTGCGCTGTGGTAGTCAGCCGCGATCACACCGGTGCAGCCCCAGCGTTTAAGGTCGTGCAGTTCATACATCCACTTACGGTTTTCCTGCTGGTAGATGCGCCAAGGCCCGTGCTCCTGCGCGTACTGCAAAACACCCTGCAGCAGTTCCTGCAGTCCCTTGGGTATGGCAGAGGTCATAATAACGACCCGCGGTATGTTGCGTAAAGGCATGGCTAAAAATAACGCATCTTGTCAGGGTTCCGCAAGCGTTGAATCAGAAAGGTCGGGTGCGATCGGGGGGTGATGTCAAAATGTCGCAATCACACGGGAGACAGGGTTCAGGCGGCACATCCATTGAGGTGCCATCAAAGTTAGTCGGTCGCAAGCCTTGAAGTGGAGGAAACGGTGTGGTAATTTGACGAAAGTTTGTCGCAGGAACAAATTAAGCTGCGTTACGGTTTGGCAGAGAGGAAAGCGCCCATGAAGCGTCAGTGTGTAATCGCGTGTGCCGGTATGATGGCAGTTGCCGCATGCGGGCAGAACATCCGTTATGTTGATAAGGTTGCCGCACAGTTGAAGCCGGACCGCAATGTTGTTTACAAGAACGTGGGGCAGCGTGCCCTATCCCTGCATGTCTTTAATCCGGAAGGGTTCAAGGATGGAGACCGTCGGCCAGCTTTCGTTACTTTTCACGGCGGCGGCTGGAGCGGCAGATCGGCCGAGTATTTTTACCCATATGCCGACGAGTTCGCGCAGCGGGGCATGGTCGGTGTCAGTGTGGAATACCGGCTGTTGAACAAAAAGCAAGGGATAACGGTTTTCGACTGCGTTAAAGACGCGCGTTCGGCGATCCGGTTCATCCGTGCGAACGCCCGCATGCTAGGGATCGATCCGGAACGGATTGTCGTTAGCGGCGGTTCGGCGGGTGGGCATTTGGCGGCAGCAACGGCCCTGTTCGATGATGTCAACGATCCGCAAGACGATCTTTCGGTGTCATGCCGTCCGGATCTGCTGGTGTTATACTACCCGGTGATCGACACATCCGCAGAAGGGTATGGCCAGAAGAAGATCGGCGAGCGGTGGCGCGAGCTGTCGCCGGTGGACCACGTCAAGCCGGGCTTGCCTCCGACACTGCTGCTGCACGGCACCAAAGACACCGTGACTCCGATTGCCGGCGCGGAGCGTTTCCGCCGCGCCATGCTGTCGGCTGGCAACGTGTGCGAGCTGATTACGCAGGAAGGTGGCGTCCACGGTTACTTCATTTACGAAAAAGAGCCGTTTGACGCCGCCATGCGCCAGACGCTAGAATTCATAAGAAGATATAGCAGCCGTGGCAAATGAGGTAGGTTTGCGACATCAGGTTGTCCAGCCCTGAACCCGGGCTCCAGAATGCCCAAAGTGGAGCAACGAAGTAAAATCGCCGAATCATCGCCTTTTTGATCTCTTCACTTGCGGAAACGCAGGGGTTAAGATTATAATCATGCGCAATTAAGGAATGGCTATGCAGCGAACAGTTTTAGGATTTTTTTTAGTATTTTGCGTTCTGGCCGGGACTTGTTTGGATGTCCGAGCACAGTCTGCAGGCGCTCCGCCTTTGATTTCGGTGGTTAAAAAGGGGGCCGAGAAAAATACAGTTTCGTTGGCTGGGTTAAAGGCGTCGGGGGTTAACGGGCAGCTTTTTTTGCGTACGCTCACTAGGAATCTGGAGCTTTCGGGGTGGTTCAAGGTCGCGCCTTCAGGCGCGGTGCAGGTGCAAGGGGCTGTGGCTGATGCCGGGGCTGGCGTTCAGAGCAACTGCCGTGTGACATGGCCCGGCAAGGCATTCAACTGGGGCAAGGTGTCGATGGGGCAGGCTGAAGTAAGGCGTCAGGCCCAGCAGCTCGCGGACGAGATGGTTCGTCTGATCGCCGGTGAGACTGGAATCGCGCAGTCGCGGATAGTTTTCGTCAATCGACGCGGCAAGAACAACGCCGATCTTTATGTATGTGATGCGGATGGTCAGGGTATCATGCAGATCACGCATGACAAAGTCGCGGCGGTAGGACCGCGCTGGGCACCTAACGGCAGTGACATATATTACACCAGCTTTCTCAACGGATATCCGGCTATTTTCCGTATGGTGGCCGGAACCGAGCGCAAGGCGCTGGCGGCTTTTAAGGGGTTGAATACCGGCGCAGCCGTTTCGCCGGACGGCAGCAGGGTGGCGTTGATACTTTCGTATGAAGGCAATCCAGAACTGTACGTAATGACGCTGGCCAATGGACAGCTTGCAAGGCTGACCCGCACGCCGCACGGTTCTGAGGCTAGCCCGTGTTGGTCTCCTGACGGGCGCAGCATAGTTTATGTCAGCGACATAGCCCGTTCTCCGCAGCTTTACCTAGTTGACGTGGCAACAAAGCAATCTCGCAGACTGACTTATAAGGGCAGCGAGAACGTCAATCCCGACTGGCACAAGAAAGGGCTGATAGTTTATACAACGCGGCGCGGCGGTCAGTACCAGATTGCGACCTTTGAGCCCCGCACGGGAGAGGGTTCGTGCGAGCTTATCACGCCGCCCGGGGACTACGAGCACCCGTCTTGGGCACCCAACGGACGGCATGTGATTTGCTCCAGCCGCTCGACACTTTACATTCTTGACACTCTGGGGGATCCTGCGGTACGTTTAATAAACATTCCCGGTAACTGGATGTCCCCGGATTGGTCAGATCGTTAAAAACGGTTCATGAGGAGTTCACCTATGCAAAGTCGTTATGTCGTCATCGTCAATGTAGCTCTAATGGGCGCGTTGCTGTTCATGGATACGGGTTGTCGTACCAAAGCTGGCGGTTGGCGTTGGCCCTGGCAGAAGGATCGTTCGACGGAACTCGGTTCCGGGGCGCTCACTGATCCGACGATGCTGGAAAATTTCGATGTGGCTAATGTCACGGATGAAACGGGCGGTCTTGTAAGCGGGGCTCGTTTTGAAGACACTCTGCAGGCTGTGCAGGGTATCAATTTAGCACCGGTTTATTTTGCGTTTGACAGTTACGCTTTGCCGCCTTCGGAAGTGGCGAAGGTTGAACAGGTGGCGCAGCATCTCTTGCAGAACATGAGCCATGTTCTTGTGATCGAGGGACATTGCGATGAACGCGGCAGCAATGAGTATAACCTTTCGCTGGGCGAGAACCGTGCGCTGGCCGTGCGTTCTTATATGGTGAATCTGGGCGTATCGGCTGAGCGTATACAGACCCGCAGTTATGGTGAGGAAAAGCCTGCTGTGGCGGGTTCCGGCGAAGAGGCGTGGCGCCTTAACCGCCGTGGCGAGTTCGCCTTGTTCCAGAGATAAGCAGGTAGGGTCGGGGGCTTCCGGGCATGTTGTATTCTCCTAGCGTGGCGTTCCTGACCGGTTCGGTGGGAACGGGCGAATGGATCGTTTTGTTTGTGGTCGTGCTGATAGTGGTCGGCCCCAAGCGATTACCTGAGATTGCTCGCAAGATTGGCCGCACGATGGAGATGTTCCGTCGCGCGGCTGACGAGTTTAAAGAGCAGCTTATGAGTATCGATCAGGAACCGAGGGCACCGTCCGCGTCATCGTCGGTTCCAGACGATTATGCTGAGCCATACCCCGGTGAGGCGGATTATCCCGGCAGCGAAGACCATACTGCCGGGTTTGAAAACAGTGCAGATGACAACAGCAGTGTTGACGAAGCTGCCGCGCAGGCGGAAGAAACATCTGAAAAACCAAAGACGCCAGAGGTCGGCGCATGAGAATAGGTCGGTTCAATCTAAGCAAGGGCTCAGAGCCCGCTAACGACTACAGCGATCCTCCTCGTCCGTTTTTGGAGCATCTTTTCGATCTGCGTTCATGTCTGGTTAACTGCGCTGTCGCATGGGGAGTTTGCGAAATTCTGATACTGCCGTTCGCGCCGCGGATTATGCACTGGCTGCTGGCTCCTGCAGGCAGTTCCAAGGGTATGGTGCAGGGGCTCGGCTGGTCTTCGGGCGTCGGCATGCTGCTTAAAATAATGCTGTGGGGCGGAACCGCCTTGAGCCTGCCCTTTCTGATCTTCTTCATCATGCGCTTTGTCTTTCCAGGGCTTAAAAGAAGCGAGCGCTCGATCATTATGTTCTGTCTGTCGGCATCGACCGTTCTCTTCGCCGGCGGTGTGTTTATGGCTTATTCGGCGACTCTGGAAATCGCGATCCAGGTACTACAGAAAATCAACAATTGGGTTGGTGTAAGGGTTGAGATCGTGCGAATGGAGGAGCATGTTGATATCGTGCTCAAGACCATTATAGCTTTCGGTCTAGCCTTTCAAGTGCCTCTGCTATTGTTGGCTCTGGGATGGATGGGTATTATACCATCAGAAGTGTTGAGGACGAGGCGCCGTATAGCGATAGTCGTGATTTTTGTGATGGCGATGGTTCTGACTCCGCCCGACCCCGTTTCGCAGATAATTATGGCGGTGCCGATGTGCCTGCTATACGAGGCCTGTATCTGGATCATCAGGCTGCGCGAACTGGCCAAAAGACAGGGCAGAGATTCGGCGGCGTAACATTTGAGAGTTAGACAGGAGGTGGACGATGGCACGCACTGCTGAGTTTGCGCGGGTCACGCGCGAGACGGATATCAAAATCAAGCTTAACCTAGATGGCTCCGGCGTGTGCAAGGTCGACACGGGCATCGGCTTTCTTGACCACATGCTCGAACTGTTTGCAAGGCATGCTTTGGTGGACATGGTGGTTGCCGCGCAAGGTGACGTTGACGTTGACTACCACCATACCGTCGAAGATGTCGGTCTGGTTCTGGGGACCTGCATCAACAAGGCGCTGGGCGACCGGAAGGGTATTTGCCGGTATGGTTTTTTTGTCTTGCCGATGGACGAAGCGCTTTGCGAGGTCTCACTCGATCTGGGCGGCAGGCCTTTCCTTGTGTTTTCTAGCTCCATGAAACATATGCAGGTCCGAGATTTCGAGGTTAAACTGCTGGAAGAGTTTTTCCGGGCGCTTAGCGGCGAGGCTAGGATGAATCTGCATGTCAGGCAGATTTATGGCGATGAGGCGCATCATGTTTGCGAGGCTATCTTTAAGGGTTTTGCGCGGGCTTTGCGCATGGCAGTTGACATTGATCCGCGTGAACAGGGCATACCTTCCAGTAAAGGCGTGATTTGAGAGCGAGAAGTTGTGTTTTGTGACTTGTGTGCGGTGAGTCGCGAAGAGGCGACAGGAAAGCTTTTGATGTCAGGAGTTTGGATGTGATTATTTTGCCGGCTATTGATTTGAAGGACGGTAAATGTGTGCGGCTGCGCCAAGGCAAGGCCTCGGATGTTACGGTGTATTCGGACGACCCGGTTGCACAGGCGCGCAGTTGGGCACAACAGGGCGCCGAGCAATTACACGTTGTTGATCTTGACGGCGCTTTCAAAGGCGCGCCGCAGCATGTTGACATGATCTGCGGGATTGTTGCGGCTGCGGGTATACCTGTTGAGGTCGGTGGGGGGCTGCGCACGACAGCGCATGTTGAGCGACTTTTAGGTGCAGGTGTGGCGCGTGTGATAATCGGCACCCGCGCGTTGGATCATCTGGACTTCCTTAATGAACTGACAGGCAGATTCGGAGATAAAATCGCGGTCGGCATTGATGCACGGGACGGTTTTGTGCAAATCAAAGGTTGGGTTGAAACTACCGGCAAACGCGCGGTGGAATTGGCTCGCGAGGCGGAGAAATCGGGAGTGCGAACGATCATTTATACCGATACCGCCACAGATGGCATGCTGGGCGGCCCCAATTTAAAGGCGATGCGTGAGATGTGTTCGGCGGTTTCCTGCAAGGTAATCGCCTCCGGTGGTATAAGTGCGCCGGAGCATATCACGGCGCTGAAGACCCTGGGCTGCTCAAACCTTTATGGCGCGATTGTCGGCAAGGCTTTATATGACCGTAAAACCACTTTGACGGAGATGCTTGCCGTAGCGCGTTGAAGTTGCTTTTTTTATTAAGGATGTTTGGAGTATGTTGAAAAATGTTCAGGTAACGGTGTTGAAAAACGGCACTACAGTGGTATCGGCTGCGGAACAGGCAGCGGAAAGTGTGGCTGTCGGCATATGGGTTGGGGTGGGCGGGCGGCACGAGCGCGCCAGCCAATCAGGCATCAGTCATTTTCTTGAGCACATGCTTTTCAAGGGTACCGCAAAAAGGTCTGCGCTGGAAATATCAAGGGCAGTGGAGGGGCGCGGCGGTTATCTCAACGCTTTCACGCAAGAGGAGAGCACCTGTTATTACGCCAGGCTGCCTTATGAGTTTATGCCGCATGCGTTTGATGTGCTTTCAGACATGTATTTGAACGCAGCGCTGAAGCCTGAAGATGTGGCGCGTGAACGTGATGTGATCATCGAAGAGATTAAGATGTACCAAGACCTTCCGCAGCATGTTGTGCAAGAGAAGATGCAGGAGGGGATGTTCAGCGGGCATGTTTTGGGGTTGCCGCTTTCTGGTGAGGAAAAAACCCTGGCAAGAATGGATCGGGAGTTTTTGTCGCGGTATAAGTCTGCCGCCTACACTCCGGCCTCAACGGTTTTCTCTTTTGCCGGGCATCTAGATCATGACGAGTGTGTCGCCTGTGTCGAAAAGGTAATTGGCCATGTTCGCAAGTGCAAGCCACTGGCATTCAAGCATGTTGACGCATCGGTTGCCCAGAAGCGCGCGGTTGTGATACATAAAGATATCAACCAAGTGCATGCTGCAGTCGGGTTCAGGGTGTTCGGTCGGCACGATGACAGGCGTTATGCTTTGCGTGTTCTGAACAGTCTGCTAGGCGAGAACATGAGTTCGCGCCTGTTCCAAAGCGTTAGAGAGCGCAGCGGACTTTGCTATTCAATCCAGTCGAGTTACCAGCTTTTTGAAGAGACTGGTGTTTTTGCAATTAGCGGCGGGTTTGACGCGCAGCGTGCCGAGTCTGCTTTGCGCCTGACCGTTAAAGAGATGCGTCGTGTGATCGATGAAAAAATCGGGCCACGCGAATTGAAGCGCGCCAAGGATTATCTGCTGGGAACATTCCGGCTGGGCTTAGAGGGCAGCGGCAACCAGATGATGTTTCTGGGAGAGTCGTTGCTGAATTACGGGCGGGTGGTTAATCCTGAGGAGACAATCCTTGGCATAAGTTCCGTGACTCCGGATGACGTGCGGCGTGTTGCGGAAGACGTTTTTGAGCCTTCGCACATGACCCTGGCGTTGGTGGTGCCGCGTGCGCAGCCGCAAAGGGACGAAGATTGGCTTGCGGTTTTTGAAAAATTGTGATTTGGCCTGTGCGATGAACCGGATTCTGTTCGATGCCGAAGAAATACGGGAGGACGGCACAGTTAAGCTGTCTGGCGTACGCGCCGGACATGTACTCAAGGTGCTGCATGCCGAGGTCGGCAGCAAATTGCGGACGGGCACGGTCAACGGCTTGGCCGGAACATCGCTTGTGGAGGCAGTCGCCGATGGGAGCGTCACGCTGCGGCCCGATCATCAGACCGCAGCGCCGAACCATTGGATTGATCTGATCCTAGCTATGCCTCGTCCCAAAACGCTCAAGCGTCTGTGGCCGCAGTTGGCCGCGCTCGGGGTTGGGCGTGTTGTTCTGATAAATGGCAGACGAGTGGAGAAATGCTATTTTGACAGTCATTGGCTTGAGCCGCTTTATTACCGCCCGCTTTTGCTGGAAGGGCTGATGCAGGCGGGCTTGACCATGATGCCGGAAGTGCTGGAGCGCCGCCGTTTCAAACCTTTCATTGAGGACGAGTTAGACGCTCTTTTTCCCGGCACTTGCCGTCTGGCCGCGCATCCGGGCATCCGCACAGCGGCTTTCGGAAACTGTGTGTCTGGCCGGCCCCTGCTGGCGGTGGGGCCTGAAGGCGGGTGGAGTGCTTTTGAGCTAAAGCTGCTCGTGCAGCACGGATTCCAGCACTTCTCACTGGGGGAACGGACCTTACGTACTGACACGGCGTGCGTTGCGCTGATAGCTGTTCTAGAAAGCCTTGTGCATGCGGAAGCCTAAAACACGGTCGCATTCCACTTATGAACGGAGCGCGCCTGCTGTAAGAGCAGGGGTGTTGAAATCTGGTGGGAGATAGTGGACTCGAACCACCGACCCCTTGCATGTCAAGCAAGTGCTCTAACCAACTGAGCTAATCCCCCTGTTGAAGT
>JAQVQN010000069.1 GCA_028701555.1 Kiritimatiellia bacterium
TTATGGCCAAAGCAATGTGCGTTTTTTGCACAATCCTCACGCGGCCAAGCGCATCGCCGAATCCCGGCCCGCCGAACGCGAAACCATGCTCAGCCTCGTCATGACCTTCCTTGCGGACGACGGGCAAGGAGGCGGGCATGGGTGAGTGGAAAACGATTCAACTAAAAGATGCATGTGCGAAGATCGGCAGCGGAGCAACTCCACGCGGAGGAAAAGAAGCATACAAGGGCGGTGCTACAACTCTGATTCGTAGCCAAAACGTCTACAACGATGGATTCCACCGCGACGGGTTGGTCCGGATTGATGACCGACAAGCCGCTGAACTCGATAACGTGGACATCCGTCAAGGTGACATTCTCCTGAACATTACTGGGGATTCTGTGGCCCGTTGTTGCCAAGTCGCTGACGATGTGTTGCCCGCACGCGTTAACCAACATGTGGCGATCATCCGACCACGCTCCGATGAATTGCGCGCTCATGCGATCCAAAACATGACCGGCACGAGCGGACGGCAGCGTGTACCATCCGAGTGCTTTACCAAATTCCTGCTCGCCATTCCGCCTCGAGCGGTCGCACTCAAAATTGATGACCTTACCACGCCACTGATGGCGAAGATCAAAGCCGCCGCTGACGAGTCACGCACACTCGCCACAATGCGCGCCAAATTGCTGGCGCATTTAATTACGGTGGATTAGTTGTGAGACAAGTAATCGATGAGAGCAAGGGATTAAGAGTTAAACAGAGTGCGTGCTTCATATGTAGCTGCGCTGCCGCATCCAAGCAGGTCCGTCATGGAGACCTATTAATCTATAAATGTCCGTATTGCGGCCAATACTGTGTCAAAGATTCTGACGGTGCCTGGATTGAAGCAGAACAACCAGTGTTCTTTAAAAAGGCACCTGCTTTGGCATTTGAGCGAAAGCTGAAAGGTCTCGATAAATACGAATTGCGTTGGGCGCAAGACGTTAAACAAGCTTGCCTCGGAAACGTTCCATTCTTGTCCGACTACCCCGATTCTTTTCCAGATCGGTTGGATCGCGTTTTGCTGAACATAGCCCGACGGCTCGATTTTGATCCAACACTTGCCCTGTCTGATGCTAGCTTTGTCCCCGCAATGTTCTTTGTCGAGCCCGACCTTTCAAACGAAATCGACTATTTGCCGACTATGCGGGCAATGATTAGTGTTTTGCAACACGAAGGGTTCGTTGGATATCACCATGACACGTATGAGCACGAGAATCTTCACCTTACCTATCAAGGAGTGGTGAAAGCACTAGAGCTCCACCGCAAGATTTCACAAAGCAAAAGAGCTTTCCTCGCAATGTGGTTTGATCCATCACTCACCGCGTATCGTAAAGCCGTAGAGAATGCAGTCCGAGCGGCGGGCTATGACTTGTTGGTTGTCAATGAAGTACATCACAACGACTACATCATGGACAAGGTGCTGAACCTCATCACCGAGTCGCGGTTTTTGATTGCGGATCTGACGTGTGCTCCAGAAGAAGTCAGGTCAGGTAAGCCTTCAAAAGGTGTGCGAGGTGGTGTTTACCTGGAAGCAGGTTATGCGAAAGGTCTCGGCAAACAGGTCATTTTCACGTGCAAAGAGGATATTGCTTCGCAGGATCGTATTCATTTCGATGTTAAACAGGTCAACACCATATTCTGGTCTGAAGACGCTGACAGGAAGGTCAAAGCGTTTAGTGCTTTTGACTTTATAGAGTATCTGGAGGAGCGAATAGTTGCGACGGTCGGAAGAGGGCCCAGGGAAAGGACATAACTGACGACTCATGAACCTCACCGAATCCATCCTCGAAGACGTGGCCCTGGCCCGTCTCAACCCCGGCATTCCCGCCGAGGCGCAGGAGGATGCCATGCCGACATGCCCCCCTCTACCCTTGGGAGAGGGGACACGGGCGCGGTCAGCAAGATCATCGCCGGCTACCACCAGTTCCACGCCGTGAACGCCGCCGTAGAGGAGACGCTCAGGGCCTCGGGCATGGGCATCTGGGGCGAAGCCCATGACCCGCGGGACACCGAAGGCCGCTACTGGGCCGGGCGCATGAACGACGGCACCGAGGGCGACCGCAGGGCCGGCGTGGTGTGGCACACGCAGGGCTCGGGCAAGAGCTTGTCCATGCTCTTTTACGCGGGCCGCATCATCCGCGACCCGAAGATGCAGAACCCGACCCTGATCGTGCTCACCGACCGCAACGATCTCGACGACCAGCTCTTCGGCCAGTTCCAGCGCTGCCACGAGATCCTGAACCAGACGCCGGCGCAGGCCGAAAGCCGCGCCCATTTACGCCAGCTCCTGTCCGTGGCCAGCGGCGGTGTGGTCTTCACCACGATCCAGAAATTCTTGCCGGAGAAGGGCGAGGCCGCTGCCATGCTCAGCGACAGGCGAAACATCGTCGTGATTGCGGACGAAGCCCATCGCAGTCAATATGACCTCATCGACGGGTTAGCCGATATATGAGGGATACCTTGCCGTTCGCGACTTTTATCGGCTTCACCGGCACGCCCATCGAGAAGACCGACGCCAACACCCGCGCCGTGTTCGGCGACTACATCAGCGTCTACGACATCCAGCGTGCCGTGGCGGACAAGGCCACGGTGCCGATCTATTACGAGAGCCGGATCGCTAAGCTCGCCGCCAACGACACCGCGGTCAAAGTCATGGGCGACGACACGCTCAAGGTCATTGCTGTTAAACTGCTCTCGACCGTACGCAAGAGCGTGACGATCGACTGGAACCTCAGGGAGAGCGCAAGGGCCAAGATCCGGGTCATGGTCAGGCGCATCCTCCGGGAATACGGCTATCCGCCGGATCTGCAGGAAGAGGCGGTCAAGACCGTGCTGGCTCAGGCCGAACTCGTGTGCGCGGACTGGGAGGGGTGAATGAACCGCTGCAATTTGGAGGTAACAGGGTAAGAGAAGGTCTCAGGGTCAGATCTAGAATCTAGAATTTGGCTTTAGTTTGCCGCATCCACCCTTACCACCGTCGGATTGATGCCGTTATCCTTTCCGGCAGAGGCGCCAGCCGTCAGTCTGGAGGATCCTGCCATGACAAAAATCGGCATCCGTAACTTCGCGTGATACGACTGCCCCGGATCCTCAATCAGGATGCGCGGCTCCAGCTTTGGCCGGTTATCCTTGCCGATCCATGTCACGTTCTGCTACTACAATGCGCACCCCACGTAACAGAATTGCGCTTGCATAAGCGGGCGGATGCAGTATGCTTATAATAACTTTTAATATTAAACGTATTTTATCCAAGGAGATGCCATGAAACGTTTTGCATCGTTTTTGCTGATAGCCTGTTGCTGCCTGACGGCTGGCGCGGAAACTTACAGGGCTGACTGGGAATCGCTGGACAAACGACCGGTGCCGCAATGGTGGAGCGACGCCAAGTTCGGCATTTTTATCCATTGGGGAGTTTATGCCGTGCCTGCTTACGCGCCGGTTGATGAGGCTAACGTTTACGCGAAATATTCTGAGCATTATGACAACCGCATGCGGAGCAACAATGCCGTGTTCACAAACTTCCATGTGCGCACCTATGGAGAGCGTGTGCAATACGCTGATTTTGCCACACAGTTCCGCGCCGAGCATTTCAATCCTGGGGGATGGGCGGATCTTTTCAAGCGATCCGGTGCGCGTTATGTGGTGCTGACCTCCAAGCATCATGACGGGTATGCCCTTTTTCCAAGTGCGTACAGTCCGCGCTGGAACTCGCAGGTGATCGGGCCTCATCGCGACTTGGCAGGTGAGTTGTCCGCGGCGGTCAAGCAGGCCGGTCTGCACATGGGCTTTTACTATTCGCTGTTGGAGTGGGGCAATCCGCTGTATAAGGAAAACATCGGGCGCTGGGTAGCCGAGATGAACTTGCCGCAGATGAAAGAGCTGGTCATGCGCTACGAGCCAGAGATCGTGTGGACTGACGGAGAGTGGGATTACAGCGACACGGAGCTGCGCAGCGTGGATTTTCTGGAATGGCTGTATAATGAGTCGCCGGTCAAAGAGACAGTGGTGGTCAACGACCGCTGGGGCAAAAAGACACGGGGCAAGCACGGCGGGCATTACACAACCGAGTATGACCTGGTGCATTCCGGCAGTTCGCTCGATGCCCAGTTCGCGCATCCCTGGGAGGAGTGCCGCGGCATCGGGGGCTCCTTCGGGTACAACCGTTTCGAGACCACAGAGCACTACATGACATCCGCGCAGTGCGTCGAGACCCTGGTTGAGAAGGTCAGCCGCGGCGGCAACCTGCTGCTTAACATCGGGCCTAAGGCCGACGGACTGATACCGGTGATAATGCAGCAGCGGCTGCTTGACATGGGGCGCTGGCTGGAGGTCAACGGCGAGGCGATTTACGCCACCACCGCTTGGCAGCATAGGCCCAAGAACATGCGTGAGACCAAGGTGTACTTTACGCGGAAACCGGACGCGATCTATGCGATCTGTTTCCGTTGGCCTCAGGCGGCCATGGTCGTCGAGCATGTCGCGGGCGCGGAGTCAGTGTCTTTGCTGGGCAGCGCTCTGCCTGTGGCGTTTGCGTGCGAAGGCGGCAAGCTCACCATCCAGCCGCCTGCGGTCAATCCTGGCAACATGCCTTGCGAATACGCCTGGACCTTCAAGATCGCCAAGCCCTTGAATCAGTAGCTATGCTTTCAGCCATGGCACGAAAAATCAGTGGTGGATTTTGATGCGGTAAAGTTGAAGCCGGTAAGCGTCGGGTTCGTCGCTCGCAGGTTGGCCTAGGCGGCTGGCTGAGAGACGTATAAAGCGGGCCGACGGATAACCGATGACCGTGTATAAATCAAGCGTCAGCCCTTTAGCATCCGGTGTCGGCAGATCTTCGTAGCTCTTGACGGTGGAGTACGTGCCCGGTTCTGTGGCCAGTTCAAGTTTGAAGGCCGAAGGAAATCCAGCGGCTGTACCTCCCTTCGAAGCGATATCGGCGCGGGGAAGCAGGGTGAGCCCTGTTATGGGTTTGGTTTCGTTCAGGTCGATCTCGATCCACTCTTCAGCCTTGTCGGACTGGTGAACTTTAGAGCTGTATCCTTTCCGGGTGGTTTCGCTCTCAGGGGCCAGCAAATTATCGATGCTCCATCCGCCTGCTTCGTGTGAACTGGACGCACGCACTTTGGGACGCGAAGCATCGACGGTTTCATCATGGCTGACTGTAGGATCTGCCCAAGCGTCTGCAGGCAGGTCGCACACTTGCACGCGATATTTGCCGGGCGCGAGACCGGTCAAGGGACGTTGGCGACCGTTGACCGTGAAAGTTCCGCCGGCAGGCAGAACGATATCGGCCTGTGTGCCTTTCGGAACAGACAGCGACAAGTTAAAAGTTGCACCGTCGAGTTCCCATTCGCAGCGTATCGGACCGTGCGGTGTCGGCACCAAGCCTTTGGCCCAGCGCACCGTGTTAACCGGCTGCGGTCTGACCCGGAAACGCCGGTAGCCCGGTTCGCAGGGCGTGACTCCCAGCAGGAAGGCGCTGAAGTGACCGGCGATGGCTGTGTCGGGATGAGACTCATCGCCCCAGCCTTTGGTTTGCAAACCCATGCATTCAGTAGTGGTCCAAGCTCCTTGCCAGTTGGGGCTAAGCAGTTTGAGCCAGTTATGGTCGAAGATCATCTTCAACCCGGCATGTGCGAACCCGTAGTTAAGCAGTCCGCGGCTGGCCAGGCTCTGAAACTTGCCGTGTCCGATCTTTTTAAATTGAGGCGCGACCCGTTTTGCCTGCTCCGGCGTCAGCAGGCCCATAGCCAGCGCGAGCGCGTTGGCTTCCGGACCGAAGTGCGGCACTTCCAAAGCGTGTTTGAAGGACCCTGCCCGTTCATCCCACAATTGATCGAACAAAGCGGTTTTGATCTTTTCGGCCTGTTGTGCCGCAACCTCGCTTTCCTTTGCAAAACCCAGTTCGAGGGCGATACGAGAGGCATCACGGAAAGTACCCCACAGCAGGATGTTCATGAAAGAGCGGGTGCGGAGGTCTCCCAGATTTAGGTTGCCCGCATGCTTGGAGGTTTCCGGGCGCTGGACGAAAAGATTGTTGGTGCCGATGTGGTTCTGCAAATAAGACAGCAGCCGGGAGATGGATGGCCAGAGGGATCGCAGTGTTTCGGTGTCTGCAGTGTACAGCAGATGTTCCCAAGCGACGGGCACTAGCCAAGCCGCAAACTCGTCGGACGGGAACGGGCCGTAGTCGTCCAAAGGCGGCGGTTCGCTGCGTTCGGGGTATGGCGAGGCGTGTACATAGCCGTCGGGCGTTTGGTTGAAAGCCAGCATCTTGAGCGAGTCGCGCATGTAAGGTAGATTCTGGAAGGCGTAGTATTCGTTAGGCTGCGCGAAGTAAAGGTCGCCGGACCAGACCAGGCGGTCACGTTTGGCGCCGTCGGCGACAAAAGCGAGTGTCCGCGCGAAATCCCATTGATCGAGACTGCCGGAGAAATCATCCTTCAGCAGTACCCGGCCTTGACGGTTTTTGACCGCGATATAGTCGAACAGCGGCCATTTCTCCTTGGGAGTATAAAAACCAACACGTCCTGATTTGAAAACGTGGTCCTCGGTTTCGACCACGAGGGCATCATCCAGCCACAAAGAGAGAGAAGGACCCCGCGTGTCGATTCTCAGACGGTGCCTTGTGCCGTCGGTCAACGGTTCCGCCAATTTATGCTCGCGGAGCAGGGTGTCGTCGCCGTTCTGCCGCCGGATCAGGCGGCATGTGCCGTCTAGAGATACTTCAGCGAGGTATGCGTTACGAGTGTCACGGGCACGGAAGGCCACGCCTGCCGCTGAAACGTGATCAGGGTTCGACCTCAGTTCAAAAAGTGTTTCAATCACGGCATCCCGCCAGTCCGCGCCTTTTTTGCTCAAGCCGATATCTTCTGCCTGTTCAAGCTTACGCGGCAGCAGCCAGCCGTCGACGGTTTTCCAGGCGTTGTGATTTGGGAAGGATGCGATCTGCAAGGTCCAGGTGCTGATGGCCCACAATTGGTTAAGGCGCTCGTCGCTGCACAGGAAGAAGCCGTCGTGAGGGGAGCGGTCATAGACCTCGCTGTTGATCATTGCCACGAAATCGATGTCCGCTGCTGTGCCGGGGGTGTCAAGCTGCAAACGCACGTAACGTGCCTGGCCCTGAATCAGCGGCGCGATAAAAAAGCCGTCGCGCGGTATGGTGTAGGTCTCGTGGCGATAAATGTTGCCTGGCAACACGGGCAGGTCAAACGTTTTGCCCAAGTAGCGGGCGCTGGTCTGACGCGTGAAGCAGCCGGTCGGCGAGAGACCGTTAGGATGACATGCGTATGACAGGCGCAGCGTTGGCAAGCCTGCGCGGGCTGTGACCTTAAAGAGCGCATAGCCGCCGACACTGCCTTTGCCGAAATCTAGCGCCACGAAAGGTTGCGCGCCGTCCTTGTCGAAACGCAGGCGGCAACTGCGCCCATCCTCCACGAGGAGATTGGAGGCGTCCGACACATTGCCTTGAGTTTTCAAGACGCGTTCTGGCAAGACCCGGTTCGAGTGGGGTGTCAGTATATGCGCCCGCGCTTCGTCGATCCAACGGTCATCGGCTATATTTTCAACTGTCCGGCAGGCGGTGGCTGATAGCAAGATGGCGGTGGTGACCCCAGTACGCATACAAGTTTTTTTGTATAAATTCATTTTCGAATTTTCCCATAATTCAGCCGAAACCTGCAACACAATTAACAGCAGGAATTATGAGCTAGGTTATCCGTTCACGAGTCGCAAAAGGTGTGTTATAATGCGGGCACGAATAGGAGAAGAAAGGTTCATCATGTTTCAGCCAGTTTCGAACAAGATTGATTTTCCGGCAATGGAGCGCGAGATTCTCGACCTCTGGGATGAGCGGGGGACGTTCCGCAAGAGCGTGGCGCGCAACCGGGGCAAGCGCGATTATGTGTTTTATGACGGTCCGCCTTTTGCTACAGGCATGCCGCATTACGGACATCTGCTGGCCGGCACAATCAAGGACATAGTGCCGCGCTACCAGACCATGCGCGGTTATCATGTCGAACGGCGCTTCGGGTGGGATTGTCATGGCCTGCCGATCGAAGCTCTGGCTCAGGAGGCGTTGGGCGTTAGCGGCGCACACGAGATACGCCAGTTTGGCATCGGCAAGTTCAATGAGCAATGCCGCTCAATGGTTCTGACTTATGTGGATGAGTGGCGCAGGACTGTGACACGTATGGGCCGCTGGGTCGATTTCGACAACGACTACAAGACCATGGACCCTGATTTCATGGAGACCATCTGGTGGGTGTTCAAGCAACTTTGGGCGCAGGGCCGCGTCTACAAGTCCTACCGCATCATGCCTTACAGTTGGAAGCTCAGTACTCCGCTCAGCAATTTTGAGGCAGGCAGCAACTACAAAGACGTGCAGGATCCGGCGGTGACGGTCGGCGTGAAGGTGACGCGCGGCGCTGATCAGTCTTGGGGCGACACGCGGCTGCTGGTCTGGACGACCACGCCGTGGACGCTTCCCGAGAATCTGGCGATCTGCGCCGGGCCTGACATTGATTACGTGGTGGTGCGTGACGCGAAAGAACCGGTTTGCTACGTTATGGCCGAGGCGCGGCTGTCCGCATATTACAAGGAAGCGGAAGCCTACAGCGAGGTGGCCCGCGTCAAAGGGCGTGACCTTTTTGGGTGGGAGTACGAACCCATGTTTCCGTACTTCGCCGAATTTGCCGAGCAAGGCGCTTTCCGTGTGCTGAATGATGGTTTCGTCAGCACCGAAGACGGCACGGGTCTGGTACACATGGCGCCAGCTTATGGCGAGGATGACTTCAGGGTCTGCAAGGCTGCCGGCA
The DNA here is from genome assembly GCA_028701555.1 of Kiritimatiellia bacterium. Lineage (GTDB taxonomy): Bacteria > Verrucomicrobiota > Kiritimatiellia > RFP12 > UBA1067 > JAQVQN01. The sequence goes on from JAQVQN010000069.1 coordinate 8,841, forward strand.
TCAATGTCATCGCCGACCCGCTGGACGCCTCTTGCAACTTCACGGCGGAAGTGCCGGAATATGCGGGGCGTTTCTGCAAGGATTGCGACAAAGATCTGATCAGGCGTCTGAAACAAGAGGGCAAACTGGTGCATCAGTCGACGATCGTGCACAGCTATCCTTTCTGCGACCGCACCGACACGCCGCTGATCTATCGCGCCATCGAGGCTTGGTATGTGAAAGTCGAAGATCTGCATGATTGCCTGGTACGCAACAACGAGTCGGTGCATTGGATGCCGGAATACGTGGGTGACAAACGTTTCGGCAACTGGCTCAAAGAGGCGCGCGACTGGAACATCAGCCGTAACCGTTTCTGGGGTTCTTG
>JAQVQN010000070.1:0-3993 GCA_028701555.1 Kiritimatiellia bacterium
TATGTTGCGGAGGGAGCACCGACCTATTCTGGAGGTTTGCTTCAGAACGGTACGGTAGTAGGGACCGCTTCCGGATATGCGATCGACGGAACCACGCTGTATGCCCAGATGAGCGAGGATACAACGACCCGACTTGCCGGAAACTATTACGTGGTGCTTTTCAACGATTCGTCTCAGTACGCGGTCAGCACTTCAGCACTCGCTTATGATAATGACACTGCCATCACTAGTGATTTCATGACTCCAGCCGAAGGTGCGTTTTCGCCCGATACCTTCTCGGGATGGGCACCTGTGCCGGAGCCCGCCACGGCCATGTTGTTGCTGTTTGGCGGGGTAATGGCGGCATTGCGCCGCCGGAAAACGGCGTAAAGAACAGCCATGCTGCTGATCGAGTTTCGAAATATCACGCGCGGTCGCCTGCGGCGGTCGCGCGTTGTTTTTTGGTTGTTAACGGCAGCAGCCTTAACTATCTACGTTTCCACTTTCGCTACATACGCTTTTCCCGGTGTCTCCGCACGCTGGATCGCTTGGTTGGCTGGTCTAGACGCACGTGAGGTTCCAACTCGACCATTGTTAAGCGCACTGGGCGGTTGGGCGGCGGGATTGCCATGGGTTACGCTGGCAATCCGACTTAATCTTTTGGCGGTTATTTCCGGGGCGATGGTTGTGGGGATGGTCTACAAGATCGTCTGGTTTTTGGTGTTCGATATGATGTGCGAGGAATCGGCTGTGGCGCACGCCTCTCGCAATGCACTTTTCGGCGGTATTGTGGCAGCGCTTGCGGCGGGTGTGAGCCTGCCGATGTGGCAGGCTGCTACGGTTTTCCGCCCAGAAATCTTTGATGTGGCGCTGCTGCTGTGCTGCGCTCATCTGCTGACTGTATACGCCCGATCAAAGAAAGCGGGATGGCTGTTACTTTTCGCTTCGCTATACGGCTTGGGCTTCGCGGAATCGCCCTTGTTCATAGCTGCTGCGCCGGTGATGGCCGCTTTTGCTGTGATGACCGAGTGGAAACTGGCTTGGTGCCGTTACGGTCGGCTGGTCGCTGCCGCTTTGCTTGCTGCAGCGGCTATGGCAGGCCTGCATTACCTGAATGCTTACCAATTTCTTTTGAAGCATGGTGATGTACCTGTTAATCGGGCGGTATTGCGCTGCATACTTGCGGTGTTGCGGGAACAAGCGGCTGAACTTGGGGAATATTTGCCGACAAGGATGTGGTTCCCGGTTGTGGCGTTAGGGGTAGGCGCGGCTGGAGTGACTTTCTTTACCGCTTTCAGAAGTTTGGATAACCGCAGGAATTGGAGTCTTTTTGCGCTTAACCTGATCCTTACGCTCTTTGCTCTGCTGACGCTGTTTAATGCGACCTTCGCGCCTTGGGGTGTTATGGCCTTGCGCGGATGTGTGCCTGCGGCCACGTATGCTCTGTTCGCGATCGGCCTTGGCTTATTGACAGCCTCATGGAGGGCTTGGGCTGTGTTGAATGATCCTTTGGATGCTGAATTGGCAGCCGTAACTGAAGATGATGACGTTCAATCCGTTGGCACTGAGAACTGGGAACCAAGGGTTTTTGCTGCCACACGCGGCACCGGCATTCTGTTGGCACCGATATTGGCAGTTGCGGTCTTGGTTTCAGGAGTGTTGAACCTGCGTTTCATAGTGCGTGACCAAGGTGCTTTCGCTGATCAGGCCGCAGATGTCGTGCTGGACAATTTGCGGGGGCGCACATGGCTGCTTGCGAACGGTCTGTTCGATCATAATCTTTTAATCCGTGCCCAAGAAAGAGGTGTTACTTTACATCTACTGGGCCCTTATCGAGCGTGCGAGCCGCATTATATAGCTAAAGTCATTAAAGCTGTTTCGTCTGAGACGCGTTTTAATGAGACGATCAGACTGCGCGCGGAAAGCTTGATAAACTATAATTTTCATGTGTTCATTGAAGACCTGTTCGCAATTGACGATATGATACAGGAAAAAGCCGTGTGCATGGGGTTGCCGGACTTATGGTACGGGGCAGGCTGGACGCCTTTGCCTGAACTTCTGTTTTATGGAGGTTTCAAAGAAATTGCCGATTTAAATATCGCGGAAATGTATGCTGAGCATGTCAGCTTTTGGAAACGGTTCAGCTCTCTCACTGAAACTGGTGTAGGTGTTTCACGCCAGTTCTCCCACAGGTATCGTCGGGCCTTGTTGCGACACATGGCGGTTGTCGCAAACAATCTGGGAGTCATAATGGCGGATGCGGGAGAAGCTGACAAGGCGTTCCAGTGTTATTTGCAGGCGCGCAATTTTAACGAGGATAACATCAGCGCTCTGTTAAACCTGTTTGAGATGACATCGCGTGGGCATCATCCCGAAATGAAGGGAAGCATCGCGCAACAGCTCAGGCAGAAGGTAGAACAATCCAAAGAGCGTTATCCTTTGTGGTCGCTCAGCCGCTACCACGGATATGTGCGAAACTATGATATGTTTGTCCGCATGGGCTGGTCATGGGCGCTGTCAAGTTCGCCGAGTTCGGTTCTGGCCGGACTTCGCAGTGTTCAGGAATTGCAGCAGGATGATGAAAAACGCGCGGCGCTTTCGGCCATGATGGCATCGATATACGAGATGCGCGGCGACGTTGTGAAGAGTGAAGGCGAATATAAGAAAGTGCTGCAACGCGATCCCGGCGACGTTTTTGCGGTGTCCGGACTTGCCAGGCTCGCCCTGCACAGGAACGTGGTTGACGAGGCTCGCAAAATTCTGGAAGACGGAGAGGCGTCCGGGGCTCCTCATCGCCAGTTGCGGCAGGATTGGGCGGCACTGTATCTGGTCGCGGGTGATTTGGCGCGCGCACGAGTGATTTTGCAGAATATCGTCGAGGATACTGACGCTTCGCCCATGACTTTGGCAATGTTGGCGATGGTGATGATCGAGCAGCAAGATGTTAATGCGGTTGAGACAAAAGTTTTGCCGCGGCTGCAAAAAAGCGTTGAGGGCAAAGAAGCGTATTTCGCACAGGTTGTTCAAGGGCGCGTGTGGCAGTCGAAGGGCAAGGCGGGGTATAAGAACGCCCGGCTGTGTTTTCAGCGTGCCGCAATGATGCGTCCCGACGTTTTGCCTGTGCTGGACGTGCTGCTGATGTTGGACGTTTCATTGGCGGACAGCAAGGCCGCCGCTGCGCACGCCTTGTCTATTCTACGTCAGATCCCTGAACATCCTTATGCAAATTTTATCATCGGTTCTCTGCGTCTGGAGCAGGGTGAATACGGTGATGCCGAAAAGTACTTGAAACGTAGCGTCAGCGGCTCCGCTCCGCGGCTGGCAGCGATGAACAACTACGCTCAAGCTCTGTGCCGCATAAGGCGTCTTGATGAGGCGGAGGAGATGGCCAGACGGGCTGTTAAGCATGCGCCCGAAAGATACGAGGCCTGGTCAACTTTGGCTTTCGTTTTGGCGGAACAGGGTAAAATCGAATTGGCTTTAGAAGCTTTGAGCAAGGCGCACGATTTTGATAAAAAAGATCCGCGGCTGTTTATGGTCGACGCTCTGGTTTCGATCAAGACCGGCAACCTGGAAGCCGCTGAAAAAGCCGTGGGGGTCGTTAGCGAGCATTCTGAAGTCTTGTCTGTGGCTGAAAGGCGCGAATTGCAGCACCTGCAGGATGAGATCGTGCGATTGCGGCGTTGATCACTTTAATACAGTGGCTGCAACCTTCAGCGCGGCGCAACGTTGTTCGATCTGTTTACTGCGCCACAGGAACGGAAAGCCGCGGCATTGCGCTGGTTTGACCGGTTGGATTTTGCAGGTGTTGTCCTCTTGCAAAAAAACGCATTGGCAGTCAGGTCCGTCAACCAGCGACAATGATTTACGGTTAAGCGTGATGCGGGTATATTTTTCAGTGAATTCGTAAATGTCGAGGCCGAGAAAGGCGGCGATTGCTTCCGCCTCGCCAAGCTCAAGTGCGACATATCCGGGCACGCGGCAGCAGGCACCGCAGCGTTGGCAGGCGAAAGT
>JAQVQN010000070.1:4093-9185 GCA_028701555.1 Kiritimatiellia bacterium
TGCCGGTGACAATTTCTTTTTGGATCTGTTTTTCGCGCAGGCCGCGCGTTACCTGTATTGGCTTGCCGGTGAAAGGGTTTATACCTGTATAGTACATGGCCGTGGACCAGGTGGACGGGGTAGGGGTGAACACTTGAACTTGTTCGGGATTAAGGTGCAAAGTGTTGGCCGTGAAACGTTTTAGCTTGCACATATCGCTGTCCGTGCAGCCTGGGTGGGCTGCAATAAAGTAGTAGGTCATGAACTGCTTCATGCCGTGACGCCGATTAAGTTCGTCAAAGGCTACCTTGAATTTAAGCAGCGAGTCTGTGCCAGGTTTACCCATTGCGTCAAGCACCCTTTGTGAGCAGTGTTCAGGTGCGAGCTTGATCTGGCCGGAGACATGGTGGGTGACTATAGTTTCGATATATTGGTCGCCGTGTTTTGTATCGGCTGCAATCAGATCGGGGCGTATGCCTGATGCCACGAAGACTTTACGTACGCCTGGAAGATAACGCAACTTGTTAAGCAGCCTAATTTGCGCGTTGTGATCGGGCTTGAGCGAATGGCAGCACTCTGGGAAAAGGCAGCGTCGTTCAGTGCAGCCGCCGGTTTTTGCCATACTGCGGCACTCGAACCCGTACATGTTGGCAGTCGGCCCGCCGACATCCTGGATGATCCCGGTGAATCTCGGGTGGCGGGTTAGTCGTTTGGCCTCGGTCAAGATTGAGGCCTCGCTGCGGCTGACCACCATGCGTCCCTGATGCACCGAGATTGAGCAGAAGTTACATTCGCCGTAGCAGCCGCGGTGGGTGGTGATCGAGAAGCGTATCGTGTCGAGCGCTCGGACCCCTCCTTGCCGAGCATGCACAGGATGGGCGTCGAGCATGTAGGGCAACTCATGCACCGCATCAAGTTCCGTCATGGACAGCGGGTGTGCAGGAGGGTTGTGCACCAGCATGCGTGTGTCCACTTTTTGCAGCAAAGGATGTGCGGTATAAGGAGACTGGTTGTCTGTAAATGTCCGGAACATCTCAATGAATGCCCGAAAACCGTCGGGGGTGCGGGCTGTGACTGATTTGTAATCAGGCAATGTGACGGCGTTGGCGGGCAGGTCACCGCTGTCGGACGGCAGGGCATGGCACAGGCCGCGCAGGGTGCGCCAATCGCGTCCGTCGCGCAGCGCACGCGCGATACCCGTGACAGTGTGTTCAGCCATGCCGTAGACCAGAATGTCGGCTTTGGCGTCGAAAAGCAGAGGGCGCCGTACAGAGTCGGACCAGTAATCGTAATGTGCGATACGGCGCAGGCTGGCTTCGATGCCGCCGATCACCAGTGGCTTGCAGGGTTTGAACGCCGCCCTGATCAGATTGCAGTAAGCGATGACCGCGCGGTCAGGTCGGGCATTGTTCAGGCCGCCGGGAGTGAAGTCGTCCTGCATGCGTTTCTTGCCGTTGGCGGTGCGGTTGGCCACCATCGAGTCGACGCAGCCGCCGGAAACGCCCCAGAACAGGCGGGGTTGTCCAAGCCGGCGGATGTCGTTGTGTGTGTCGATAGCAGGCTGCGGGATGATGGCCACGCGAAAGCCTGCCGCTGTTAACACCCTGCCAATCACCGCCACGCCAGAAAAAGGCGAATCGATGTAGGCGTCGCCGGAAACTAGGATTACGTCTGGCGCGTCCCAACCCAGCCGTTCGATCTCATCGGGTGTGCAGGGCAAGAACATTGTTTGGCAGGGACTGGTTTAAGGGATGGATCACTTGACGGGACGGACAGCAAGCCGCAGCAGAGTCTCGGTCTTCTCGCCAGGAGAGAGTTTCCGCAGTAAACCGCGTTCGGCCATGCGCGTCTGTCCTTCGGGGTAACAGTTGGCGGGTTCGAGACCCATGACGTATTCGCCCTGCCCCAACATTTTCCACTGAATGAGATAAGGAAGTTCGGCTACGCGGTAGGCCACTTCAAACTCAAGCCCCAGCCGTTTGTTAACCACGCGCATCGAGGCCATGCCCGACTTGTCGGCAGGCAGATCGTGATAATAGACCTGTTCGGCAACGCCAGGCACGGGGGCTGATGTCTGGTTCCACGCCGCTAGGCCGGCGGCGGCGCTCTCGGTTTGCGGTGTGATCTTGTGCTCAGGAGCTTCCAGTGTGACACTCTCATCGATCAATGGCCAACCAAGGTTTATGTGATAGAGCAACATGAACGGCACCGGCGTGAAGCCCTCGTTCTCAATTGTGTCGCGCACGGTGATGGAGTCGTCACCATACGCCGTGGAGATTTCACGTGTGCACGCCAATTTCTCGCCGAAGACCCGGCTATGGCTTATGCGCCCGCAGGCGCTTAAAGTGTAAGTGGAGCCGTCCTCCGACCAGGACGCAGCGGAGTTGACCTCCTGGGCCGGTATATGGCTGATTCGTCCGTGCAAACCATGTTGTTCACCGTTACGCTCATTGGGGCCGCCGACATTGGCGAGACCGCAGCCGGTCAACAGACCGCCGCCCCAGGAGCGCAGCCATTCTATGCCGCCCGGTTCATAAAATTGCGGTGCTACGTCACCGTTGCAAGATAGCCAAGCCAGGCCAGAGCCTTTGTAAGAGGCTTTCGCGATGTCCATGCCGCGGTCAGGCAGGACGCTGAAAGCCAGTCCGCTGCCGTTGTTGAATTCAAGTTCGCGCATCCCGCGTCCTTTGCCGTCTTCGTAAGTCAGACGGCGGATCGAAGCGAGCTGCTCCATCCGGCCTACGCGGGGTACGACATCGGCTTTCTTTAAAATATTCATATATATAAGATAACGTAGCGCGGGCCTACGGTCAAGCTGAGGCCAGAGTTCGACATGGCTTGTCGGGCGGATTAGACATCCGCCTTGTCTTTGCCTTTGGTTACTGCCCCGAAAGCAGTTCGTCGTCAACAGCGGCACTGAAATCCCGTAAACGGAAGTATGTGGCTTTACCGTCGGGATCGGCGAATTCAGTCAGCTTAAGAGCATAGTCGGCGTTTTGGGCGAGCGAGAAACCCGGTGCCCATGCTTGCACACAGCAAGCTATGCCGTCTGGCCGCACCGATGCATCCGGGACAGGCTCGGATAACGCAGCGGGGTTTAGCGCGACGTAGCCCAGATCGCTGCCGTCACGTTGTGCGAGATCGGTATTATGCTCCGGATTGAGGCAAAAAACCAGCGGACCGCGCATGACCGCCACACGACCGGCTTGGCGCTGACGGCCTTTCACCAGCCGCCAGCGCATCGGCAATTCCAGATCGACCAGATCGCCCGCTTTCCACAAGCGCCGGATATCGAAAAATGTTCCCGGTACAGGCGCACCTTCTAATGACGCGCCGTTGACTGTTGCCGACGCTCCGGAGGCCCAGGCCGGAATGCGCAGACGCAGCGTGAACGTCGCTGGTGGGGAGGGCTCGAGCGTCAGGCGGACGGAGCTGTCGCCGGGATAAGACGTAGATTGCCTCACTGCAAGCGAGATGTTATTTTCTAGAGCCAGTTTAGCCTGCGAGGGCGTGTACAGGTTTACGGCCAGGCCGTCAGGGGTCTTGTAGTAGACCATCGAAGGCAGTTCGGCGATGATGCGCCGGTAGTTGCAGGGACAGCAGTAAGTATCCTTATCAAAGTAAACGCGTTCGCCTTCCAGTGTTGTGTAGTACCGGATGTTTCGCCCGTCCGGAGATTGCGAGGCGAAGAGCGCGTTGAAGATTGTCCGCTCCATGAGGTCGCCCAGCTTGGCCTCGCCACGCGCGCACAGCAGATTGTCGTAGAAACGCAATTGATATGCCACCGCGCAGGTCTCGCCTGCGTCGCCGCGCGCGTCCTGGTCGTCAGTCCAGACTTCAATCTGGCCGGTACTGCCGGTGATCAGCATGCCATTGCGGCGCGTCATAAAATCAATTGCCCGGTCGGCTGTCCTTGTAAGCTTGGGGTCGGCTTGCAGGGAGTTAAGCTCAAGCTGGGCTAAACTGCGGCAGATGTAAGCGTAAACGTGGCCCTCAATCCGTTTTCGCCGTCCGATCACGATGCCCAAGTCCCACTCCGGCAGACTCCGGGTCTTGACAACAAAGTCGAGATATCCCTGTTCGCGCGTTTCCTGATACAAGGCGAGCATGGTGCGCTCGAGACCGGTAAAGGCGACGTTCGGCGCAACATCCGTTTCCTTGTCCCATTCTGCGGTCAGCTTTGACCAGTTCCGCATGATGTAGTCCGCCGCTTTACGCGCACCTGCGAGTGACGGTTGTTCGCCGTAGAACCGGTAGTCGTTCAGCAAGCCCCAGACCACGTAGCCAAGCTCGTGCACGTCCCACAGGCTCGTGATCCTTTGCTCCGGCGGGAAGAGTCCGATGTAGCCTTCCTCCGACTGCAGTTTCAGGGTCTCTCCGACAATATGACGCTTGAGCGCCAGCACCTTAGGGTCATCCGAGTACGCCGCTAAGCGGACGGACGAGTCGATCAGCATACCCAACCCGATGAAACTGGGCGCACCGTCCTGTCTGCGGAACGGCTGCAAAAAGTCCCTGTCGATGTCGAGCTTGAGCAGATTGTTGTTGATCGTGATATCGATGCGCCGACCGATCTCGCCGCCGACCTTGACATCACGTACGCTCAGTGGCGTCAGATTATCCGCGCTGGCCGACAAAACGCTGCACAGCACGCATAACAATAAAAAACCATGAGACAAGGCAGACATACGCATCTTTTTACGTAACTCCGAGTATTTGACATTAAAAAACTCCCTAACCCCGGCATTCTTTGTGGAAAAATGTCGAGGTCAGGGTACTTTCATTGTTGTGTTATGGCAAGTTGATCACGGCCCGGAAGCCTACGGTGGCAAAACGGAGCGTTGGCCAGTCCTCATAGCGGAACGCGGACCGGCATCGGCCGGCATCATCGCCCATGCTTCCTCCACGCCTGATGCGCTCACCCGTTGTGCCCGTTGCGCCGTATTCAGGCCCTTTCGGATCCCATCCTCCCGCCAGCACGGGAGTGATATAGTCCAGGCACCACTCCCACACGTTGCCGTGCATGTCGTAGAGGCCCCACGCGTTCGGCGCGTAGCTACCCACGGTCGCTGTGGCGTAATTCGTCGTCACCGTCCACGCACCCACACCCAGT
>JAQVQN010000071.1 GCA_028701555.1 Kiritimatiellia bacterium
CCGCGGTGCAGGCAGTGTTTTGTTTTGCGCTGGCCGGTGCGCGGCATAAACCGTTACATCGCGCTGGAGCAGGTTTTCAGTTTTGAGCAGGACAGTCCCTATAAAGTCACAGACAACACGCGCGAGAAGTTGATGGCGACGATCCCGCTGGAAGTTTTCGCGGCATCCTGCTGCCCCTGCAAGATTGTGCTGAACGAAATTGAGCAGTTCGTGGCGGAGCGTGCCATTAATTTAGATGACCCTGAAGACCTTGCCGCATTGAAGGTAAAGATCGGCGACAGTTGCATGAGCGCGTCCGATATGGTCGGTCAACTAACACGCTTCTGCCATACCGAGCCGCGCCTGCCTGAGGTTAACGGCGTGTCCTTCGAGAGCGAGGCAGAGCCGTTGGGGTTGACGGTGGACATGGGTCGGGAGGATGTGATCAGACGCTTGGACGCGCTGCGTGGCGTCAGCGTGACGGCTGACTTGGCCTTTCACGCGTGGCGCGACCTGTCCCGCACATCCTATCTGTTCTTTGCCAAGGCGGCTTTGGAGCGAAATCCGGTGAGCGTCGAGGGTGCCCGGGGAATGGCGGAAGGGGAGGTTGTGGCGCTGGTGGGGTCATGGCCGGAAGAGTCGATTTACGACGGACCTGCGCGTATGGCTCAGCCGGATGAAGTCTGGAACTTTCGGCGTGGCGACGGTTTTGAAAAAGCGCTGCTGGTCGCGAACATACTGCGCAATCATGGTGAGGGCGAGATGCGGCTGGAGTCGGCGGGATATGAGGCGCGATTGTTGGCGGGCGACCGCGTGGTGTGCGTTTTTAGCACCGGGAAAACCCCGCGCGACCGAGTCTGGGAGCTTTAGGTCAGATATGGCATGGCTTCTGCGAATTAAATCTAAGAGACTTTAATGTTTTAAGCAATAAAGTCTGAAAAAAGGGCTTAAAGCCTAAAAGCCGCCAGGATCGGACAGTTGGGAAGAGTACAAGTTAGCGCAGTTGCGGGCGTCAGGTGCGTCCGGAAGTATGCGACTTATGACCCGCCGCGTTGGGGACGTGGCGGGTCTTCTTTTTGTGCGGGTCTTCTTTTTGTAATAAATTTAAAAATTTGTAATATTTGATTTTTGCTGTTGCAACAAACGGCACCGTCTATTAGACTATCTCTGTTCTAAAAATAATAAGGAGGTTTTATGATGAACAATGTAAGTCGAGCTTATTTAGCTACACTTTGCGTCGTAGCAGTGGGTTTTTCTGTTCTTGCCAACGAAATCACGGACTCGCCGAGGTGGTATATCAATCCAGGGGTTGGAATGATATTTCCCGAAGGCAACCAGCCTATAGATGAAGGCTTAAACCTGTCTCTGCGTCTGGGCTATGATCTTTCAGAGCATTGGTCGGCGGAGGGCGAGTTCGCTTTTGCGCCCAACATGACGAACAATGACCGTTGGACGCAAAAGAAACAGCGTATATACGGCTTGGGTCTAGACGCTCTGTATCATTTTGACCGTTACAACCGTTTTGACCCCTTCCTTTCGGCAGGCTGGGCTGTTTATATGGCTGACCGCAGCGTATTTAGCGAGGGGGGGCATTCGACTCTGACGGGGCCGCGGGTAGGCATCGGCGCAATGTATCATCTGACCGACAACTTTTCATTGCGCGCAGACGGACGAGCTCTCATGTCCGTAGACAAGACGCACGAGATGCAGTATACGCTGGATGCTGGCGTGGTCTACCGTTTCGGCGGTGGCGGCGCGGGGCTAGATAGTGGTTCCGGCGCACTGGCTGGTCTGCCCAAGGATACTGACGGCGACGGCCTGACGGATGAGGAAGAGGCTGCGCTAGGAACGGATCCCTTCAAGACGGATACTGACGGTGACGGTCTGACGGACTATGAGGAGGTCAAAGTTCATAAGACCGATCCTTTGAATCCGGATAGTGATTTCGACGGTCTTTCGGACGGGGACGAGGTCAAGAAATTCAAGACTGATCCTTTGAACCGTGACACGGACAACGGCGGTGTGGCTGACGGGCACGAGGTCATGGAAGATAAGACAAATCCGCTGGATCCGTCTGACGACCTTATGTTATTCGAGGTTTATATACCGTTCGATTACGACACCACCGTGATCAAGCCCGAGTATTTCAAGGATTTGGATCATGTGGTGCGCGTGTTGACCCGTAATCCGCAGGCAACGGCGGTTGTCGAGGGTCATGCTGACCGGCGCACACGCTCTTCCGAGAAGTACAATCAGGATCTTTCGGAACGCCGCGCTCAGGCAGTTGTTTCCTATATGGTCGGTAAGGGTGTGTTGTCCGACAAGTTGACCGCGCTGGGTTACGGTTTTAGCCGACCCAAAGTGCAACCGGATCTGGTTAACGGCAATCCCGAGAATCGTCGCGTTGAGATCTACATTCGTGGTGCTGGGACCAACGCCGACAAAGACAAATACGTGCATCCTTAAGCTCCGGGTGAAAGGTCTTGTTGTAAAGACCTAAAAAAGGCCGCAAAGAAACAGGTGTTTCTTTTGCGGCCTTTTGATTTGTTTTGCTACAATAGGAGGCGGATGAAAATTATTGAGAGATATGTGCTGCAATCTTTTCTGGCCGCCTTTTTCTTGTCTTGGCTGGTTTTGTCCTTTGTAATGACGATCGGACTGCTGGTCAGAATTGTACAATTGATCATTGAGGGCTTGCCGGCTCACGCTATCGGACTTTTCATGCTGGTCAGTTTTCCGGGCACCCTGACGCTGACCGTGCCTATCGGTCTGCTGGTAAGTTCGCTGCTGGTTTTCAGCAGGCTTTCGGCTGACAGCGAGATCGCCGCCATGCGCGCTTGCGGCGTGAACCTGCTGAGCGTAATGAAGTGGCCGATATTAGTTGGTGTGGCGTGCATGGCGCTGGGCTTCTATGTGAACAACGAGATTGTGCCGCGCAGTCATGAGGTCAGCCGTAACCTAAAATCGCTTATCAGTGTCGATGTTGGCCTAGAGTTGCTTGAACCTGGCAGGATGATTGATGATTTTCCAGACTATAAAATTTTCTTTCACCGCAAGGATGGCAACTGGCTGCACGACCTGCTGGTTTTTGATTACAGTAACAAAGGCGGAGTCCGTGAGATCAGGGCCGAGAAGGCGCTTGTTTCCACCAACGGCGCGGATGTGGTTCTCGACATGTATAAAGTCAGGGTCGAGCCGGTGGAGGTCGGCCAAGCCGGGGTTGCCGTCGCGGAACGTTTCCGCCACACTATACCGGATGCAATGCGCAGGCGTACTTACAAGCGCAAAGAAAAAGATCTGCGGCATCATGAATTGCGGCAGCTCATTGCAGAGTTGCGCCTGAATGTTGAGGGGCACTTGCCGCCGGTACGGAGAAAGCTGCTGAGCATAACCCGCACGGAGTATCACCTTAGGTTGGTCTATGCCTTTGCCTCAATATGCTTCGTGTTGGTCGGAGTCCCGCTGGGTATCCGCACCCATCGCAAGGAGTCGACTATAGGCATGGCCGTGAGCCTGGCGGTGACACTGGTTTTTTATCTTTGCGTGATACTTATGCAGTCTTTTGACAAGGTAGATGCCGCGCGGCCCTATGTGCTCTTATGGGTGCCGGTTGCGGCCTGCGGCCTTTTAGCCGCATACTTGATACCCAAGAATCTGTAGTGCGACTGTGGCAGTCTATGAATAAGCGTAAAAAGCAATTCGGTCACGCGCAGGGTGTTGAGAACATTGAAGACGTGGCGGTTCATGGCAATCCCCAGCGCAGCTCGCGGCGGTTTAAAATAAGCCGCAAAAGATGGCGGGTGCTTGGGCTTTTCTTGATGCTCGCCATAGGTCTGGTTTTTCGTGTGCCGTGGCGCAATGCGGATGCGGGTAACGAAGCATTTTGGACATACGGGTATTTTGTTACAGACGAGGGGTATTATACGGGCGGCGGACGTCTGGCTTTTTTGGAGGGGAATTGTTTAGACCCGGAGCTACATGAACCGACCACATTCGGCGCTGCACCCGCGATGCACTATTTGAGTGCTTTGAGCTATCGCGTCCGTGGCCTCACATTTGACGCCTGTCGATGGCCAACGATGCTGGCCGGTGTCACAGGGTGGGGCTGCGCTTTTTGGCTTGCGTCGAGTGTCACACATCCGCTGGTAGCGCTGGCTGTGACAGCACCAATATCTCTGAACCCTCTAAGCCTGACCTATGAACGTTCATCGAGTTCTGATGCGGCGTTGGCTGGTTTTCTAATGTTGGCCTTATGTCTGATGCGATCGCGGCGGCATCTGGCCTTCCTGCTGGGAGGCATGCTTTTCGCCGTAGTGCCGGCTATCAAAGCCAGTGGCATTGCATTTGCCCCGCTGTTCTTTTTAATGACAATGGCAGTCGGCTATAAGCGTTGGTGGCGTGCGGGACTGAGTTTGACTGGCTACCTGATAGGCTGGGGTGCTATGCATGGCCTTGACGCATGGATGTTGGGGCACCATCCCTCTGGCCTCTCGGCGGAATTATTACGCAACGAATGCTCGATGTCGGCCGGTGCTTTGCCGCCTAGGCCAACGCTACAACAGGCGATCCGGGCCTTTCCGATTTTTCCGCGGTATCCGGTGGACACGAGGTTGGGTGTTTTTGTGGCGTGGTGTCTGGCGCTTCCGGTCTGGGGGATGTTGTCGCACGTTAGCCGCGGCTGGACAAGGCGGCTGCAAAGGCCTGTCCTGTATGTAGGTTCAGTCTTATACGTTTTGGCCATGGCTGTCCAGATCCAGTCTACCGAGCGTTATTTTCTGCCTTTGATAATGCTTGCGCCTTGGCTATTGGTCAGCGGGCGCACTTCGGTTTTCCGCTGGATGAGGGGCAAATGCGTTTATAGGGTTTTGGCGTTATCTGCGGCAGGTCTGTTAATATTATGTTTGTTCTGGCTGGGCGAAGGAGTGACTGGCGGACATAACCCTAGGCACTTCCTGACTAACGAATACAATCTTCCCGAAATTAGCGCTTGGGTTGTGCTCTGGAAAGCATTGCTGTTGTCAACTTTTCTGTTGGCTTTGGCTTTAGCGCCGTGGTCCCGGACTTGGGCGGGCGCTTTAATGGTGCTTCCGGTTGGGTTGGTTGCCGCGAATTTTCTGTGGCATGCTTGGCCTACGGCCAGATTCGGCGGCAGATTCAGTTTGTCGGCACAAACCTCTTTTTTTGTTCAGCAAATCCTGCTGATAGGAACCCTGGCGTTGTTTGCTGCTGTTCCTCGCAAGTTTAATTGGCGAATATGGTATTGCGCATTGGGGGTAATGTACGTGATGGCTTTCTTGGTAATACCGCAATGGCGTCAGGCCTTGCCGCTTTTGTGGCGGCGCCCGGAAAACACACTGAAGGTTGCTGAAGAGTTAGCTCGGCAGTTGCCTAAGAACAGTATCGTTTTGGGAAACCGCGCGTCCTCTCTGCTACGCGCTACGCGGTTTCGGTTGGGGTTTTGCTCACCAAACTTTGAGGCCAAAGTTTTTGTCGAGAAAGTATGTCGGCTGATGCGTGACCATCCGAATAGTCCGCTGTTTCTGTTGGTTGACGAAGACCATAATTACCACTGGTCGTATATACAAAAAGCGGGAGCTGATTTAATAACGACCAAAGTCGCCGGCTCTGTCTCTTTGCCTGCCGCCGGAGGTAAGGGACAGAACATACGTGTTTTTGTGGTACAGCTTATGCCGAAGCAACTTGCGCGTGACGATGTTATGCGTGGATCTTGATGTCATGCAAATTTGAGTTGGATGGTCGTTACCCAAAAAACGGGAGGTTTATATGAACACAAGCATAGAAAAAGTGATCGGGCGTGAGATTCTGGACTCGCGCGGCACCCCCACCGTCGAAGCTGAGGTATCGCTAGCCTGCGGCGTGACAGCCAGAGCGGCTGTGCCTTCAGGCGCCTCTACCGGCGAGCATGAGGCGCTCGAGCTGCGTGACCATGAGCCCGCGCGTTATTGCGGCAAGGGCGTGACGCGCGCGGTCGAGAACGTCAAGACCGAGCTGGCTGCCGCTGTAACCGGCATGGATGCTGCCGACCAGACCGCCGTAGATCGCCGCTTGATTGAGCTGGACGGTACGGAGTTCAAAACCCGCTTGGGAGCGAACGCCATTCTTGCAGTCTCGCTCGCAAACGCGCGCGCCGCAGCCGCAGCGGCAAACACACCGCTCTTCCGCTACCTCTCAAAAGGCAATACTCCCTCCCTGCCGATTCCGATGATGAACATCATCAATGGCGGTTCGCACTCCGACGCCCCCGTAGCTTTTCAGGAGTTCATGATCCGTCCGCACGGCCTGAACAGTTTTAAAGAGACATTGCGCGCAGGCTCTGAAATTTTCCACGCCCTGCGCACGATCTTGAAAAAGCGCAATCTGTCTACAGCCGTCGGGGATGAAGGCGGCTTCGCGCCGATCCTGAGCAGCACCGAGGACGCCATCGAGACAATCCTTAAGGCGATCGAGAGCGCTGGCTACAGGGCCGGTCGCGCCGACCAGAACGGACAAGTAGCGCTGGCCTTGGATTGCGCGGCATCCGAGTTCTATCGTGAAGGCGGCTACGATTACGGTCTCTTCGAGACTGCCGCGCGCGGCGCGACGCGGCAGGCGGCCAAACGTGACAGCGACGAGCAGGTGGCGTACATCGGCGAGCTGATCAGCCGTTATCCGATCGATTCCGTGGAAGACGGCATGTCGGAGAATGACTGGACAGGGTGGGTCAAGCTGACGCGTGAGCTCGGCGATCGCTGCCAGCTCGTGGGCGATGACCTGTTTGTCACCAACACACGCTTTATTCGCCGCGGCATTGAGGCGAAAGCCGCCAACGCCGTGCTTATCAAGCTCAACCAGATCGGCACACTCACCGAGACCCTAAATGCCATGTGTCTCGCCAAGGAAGCAGGGTATGCCTCGATCGTCTCGCACCGCTCGGGCGAGACCGAGGATGACTTCATCGCTGATCTGGCAGTCGCGACCGGCTGCGGCCAAATCAAGACCGGCTCGCTCTCGCGCTCAGAGCGCGTTGCCAAGTACAATCGTCTGCTGCGCATCGAGGAAGAGCTTGCCGCACAATAAAGGGGGTAGTTATGGGTGAAGACCAGACTTTGCAAAAACCGGAGCAGGAAACCTATGTGTACAGGATCAACGCCGATGATGTGATCGTCTGGGTCGGTGACAACTGGCAGGCGTTCGTGGAGGCGAACAAAGGCGCGGCGAACACCGCGGCCAAGGCGGTTCTCGGTAAATCACTCTACGACTATATCTGCGGACTCGAGGTCCGACACCTCTACGCGACCGTGCTGAAGGTTGTGCGCGAGCGCAATCAGGTACTACATCTGCTCTTCCGCTGCGACGCACCCGAGCTGCGCCGCTATCTGCGGCTCGAGCTTGCGCCGCTGACCAACGGTCATGTCGAGCTCAGGAGCCAGATATTGAAGACCGAGAGCCGGGAGAGTGTGGAGCTGCTGCGGCCCGATCTGCCCCGCTCTGACGAGATCATCACCATGTGCAGCATGTGCAAGAAAGTGGAGACCGATCCGGATGACTGGCAGGAGATCGAAAGCGCTATCAACCGCCTGCACCTTTTCGAGATGGAAGCGCCGCCCCAGATCTCGCACGGTCTCTGCCCAGTGTGCTACCAGGCCATGCTGGCCGAAATCGGATAATTAAAGGGGCCGACATGATTAAGAAACATACGAAAAATTTCAGACCGACAGTATTGGCATTCATCACTACTGCCGCTCTCACCGTTTCCGCTGCGCCGGATCAGGCCAAGCTGGCACTGGTTGCATCAGGCGAACTCAAAGAGGCGCGCGCCTCGTGGTGGGGCTTTGACGCGGAGGAGTCCACCCGCGCCTTGCAGGCGGCGATCGACTCGCGTGTGCCGCGCTTGATTGTGGACAACACGGGCAGCCCATGGATCGCCGACCGCCTGCGCTGCGTCAGCGATCAGGAGATCGTCTTCGAGCAAGGCGTCGAGGTGTTGGCCAAAGCAGGGGCGTTCACCGGCAAGACCGACTCGCTCTTCTCGCTGGTCTGCGTCACTAACGTGACCCTGCGCGGCCCGGGAGCGACCTTGCGCATGCGGCGCGCGGATTACGACGCGCCGCCTTACGTCAAGGCCGAATGGCGGCATGTGCTAAACATCAGAAGCAGCGCCAACATCAAGGTCTACGGCCTGACCCTGGCCGAGAGCGGCGGCGACGGCATCTATCTGGGCGTGGCCCGGCGCGGCTTGACCAACCTGGACATTCACATCAAAGACGTGGTCTGCGACAAGAACTACCGGCAAGGCATCAGCGTGATCTCGGCCGAGAACCTGCTGATCGAGGACACGGTCATGCGCGACACGGCCGGAACGCCGCCTGCGGCAGGCATCGACTTCGAACCCAACCTCGCCGACGAGCGTCTGAAAAACTGCGTGATGCGCAACTGCCTGACCGAGAACAATCACGGCGATGGCTATGAGTTCTACCTGCCGAACCTGACGCGCGCTTCTGAGCCGGTCTCGATCCTGACCGAGAATTGCCGTTCGGTAAACGACCGCACTGCGGTGCGCGTGATTACCGGCAACAGCGCGGCCGATGCCGTGAGCGGCAGCATGACTTTCAAAGGCTGCCAGTTCGAAGCCTCGCGGCGGCAGGCGATCATTGTCGGCCGCAAGCCGGCAGACGGCATGGAACTCGCCTTCAGCCAATGCCTTGTGTCCGGCTGCGCTCCTGGCGATGCCGACATCTCGGACCTGCTGTTAAACAACCGCATGGGTGATGAACGGGCTGTGGGCAACATACGTCTTGAGCAGGTGACAATCTCGCAGCCTACGGCGCGGCCATGGATTTTATGGCAAGATGTCACGTTTGTTGCGGAACCCCTAACCGGCCTCAGCGGCTCGGTCAGCATTATCAGCGGCGGCACCCGGCAGGAGCTGGAGCTGACCCCGGAGTGGGCGGCGGCAAAATTCCCGCCGCGTTTCACGGTGCGCGTGCCGCGGGTCACGGTTGACCTGGCGAAAGCGCGCGTGGTAGACCAAGCCGAGGGCACACGCGAGCTTGCGCCGGTTACGATCCGCAAACGCGCCACTTACCTGCTGTTCGCCAAAGCCGGTCAGGAGGTTGTGGTCGCGGGTCGGCAGACGCAGGTCGGCAAA
>JAQVQN010000072.1 GCA_028701555.1 Kiritimatiellia bacterium
ATCGAAGGCGGGTTCGCGGGGTCGAATCCGCGTGACCGCCGTTTTTTTGACGACATCGGCAAAGAGAGTTTTAGCCACGCGCGCGTCACGGCTTTCGGCAGCACGCGTCGCAAGGACTGTGACGCCAAGGATGATCCGCAGCTTGAGGGACTGCTGGCCGCCGGAACCGAGTGGGTGACGATATACGGAAAGTCTTGGATGCTGCATGTGCGCGAAGTCTTGCGCACGTCAGGCGAGAACAACATCCAGATGATTGCCGACACAGTGGGTTTTCTGCGCGCGGCCGGGAGGCGGGTGTTTTTTGACGCGGAGCATTTTTTCGACGGCTACAAGGATGACCGGGCGTATGCCATGCGGGCGCTGGAGGCGGCTATGCGCGAAGGGGCCGAGGGCGTTGTGCTTTGCGACACCAATGGCGGGTGCCTGCCGCACGAGGTCTATGAGATCACCCGTGAGGTATGCGCCGCTTTCCCTGCGGCGCAGGTCGGCATCCACACGCACAACGACAGCGGGTTGGGGGTGGCCACGGCGCTGGAAGGCGTACGGGCTGGGGCGCGTCAGGTGCAGGGCTGCATGAACGGTTACGGCGAGCGCTCGGGAAACACAAACCTGATGTGCGTGATACCGGCTTTGGAGCTTAAGCTGGGGTTTGACTGTGTGGGGTCGGAACGTCTGCAGAAACTTTGCGAGGTTTCGCTCGTGACCGACGACTTGGCCAACCAGCGGCCTGATCCGCGGCAACCCTATGTCGGACGGATGGCTTTTACCCACAAGGCCGGGGCGCATGTCAACGCGGTTCAGAAGAACACCAGGACCTTCGAGCATATCTGTCCGGAGGCGGTCGGCAATCAGCGTCATGTGCTGATCTCAGAGCTTTCGGGCGCGTCGAACGTGATGATGAAGGCGGCCGAGCTGGGGACTGACGTGGACAGTCTGGACAAGCGGCAGGCACGGGCCATTCTGGAAGAGGTCAAGCGGCGCGAGGACAGCGGCTATTCATATGAGTCGGCCGACGGTTCGTTCAAGATCCTGCTGCAGAAGGTTTTGAACAAGCATCGCCCGTTTTTCGAGCTAGAGGGTTTCCGCGTGATCGTTGAGAAACGCGGGAGCGACGCCCCCTGCATTTCAGAGGCCACGGTCAAGGTCAAGGTCAACGGGGTCACGGAGTTGACGGCGGGCGAGGGCCACGGCCCGGTTGACGCGCTCAACAGCGCCCTGCGCGAGGCGCTGACGCGTTTTTATCCTGAGATCGGTGACATAGCGCTGACCGACTACCGCGTGCGGATCTTGGACCCGAAGGCCGCGACGCGGGCCATGACGAGGGTGTTGATCGAGTCTGGCGACGGCAAGCGGCAGTGGGGCACAGTGGGGGTTTCCGAGAACATTATCGAGGCCTCATGGCAGGCACTGCTTGACAGCATAGAGTACAAGCTCTACGAGAAGCGCGGTTCAAGAGGGAAGAGTTAAGAGGGTGGCGCAGCTCATCCTGCTCCCTTCATCTTTACTTCTTCAACCTTTCGCTCATGCAGGGGGCCAGAAGCGCACCAGGAAGGCGGCCACAACGATGCCCACAGCCATGCCGGCGAAGACCTCTTTGCGGGTATGGCCCAGCAGTTCCTTGAGCTTGGTCTGGCTGAGTTTGTGCTGACGGAAAAGCTCGTCGATCATCTGGTTCATGATTTTGGCTTGGTGGCCGGAGGCGCGACGCACAACCGCGGCATCGAACATCGTGATGGCCGCGAAACCGGCGGCGAGCATAGCGATTGGCGTGGAGAAGCCCTCGGTCATGCCGATCGAGGTGCAGAGGCCGCAGACCATGGCAGAGTGGGCGCTGGGCATGCCGCCGGTGCTGAGCAGATAACGGAAGTCGATCTGGCCGGTTTTCATGAACCCGGAGGTCATTTTGATGGTTTGCGCTAAGCTCCAGCCTGCAAAAGCGGACCAGAACCAAGGGGTGGTGAAAAGGTTAAAAACGTTGAAGTCGGCAGTCATGTGGATTTCCCCCTAAACTTTTTTTGATTATCGCACGGTCCGGCATCGGGAGGCAAAGGGTTTTTCACGCCCCGCTGGTGCGAGGGCGCGTTCAGTAAAGGCGAATCGAAAAAAAAGGGTTCGGGGTTACGGGTTCAGGTGTTGCGCGTCAACTTTTTTTGTCTCCGCGCAGTTTCAGTATTGCATTCTGTCTCATACGTGATTAAATTGTATGTGCTATATGGCGATAGGGTGTCAAGTTTATCGGGTTAGAGACACGGAGGTTTTCCAATGAAAGAATTGTCCGGTGTGTGGCGTTTGTCCGCTGGTGCTGTTGCGGCATCTTTAGTTTTGGCTGGCGCGGGAAGTTTGCGGGCACAAATCGGCGGACGGATGGGGCAGCGTCCTGCTGCTGCCGCTGCGCGTGCCCAGGAAGAGGACACCGCTAAGATTTTGCGCATGCCGCAGCCGAACAAGACGTCCATGGTGCGGACACCGGAGTTCAACAACAATGTTCAGCCGACGGTATCGCGTGTTACGCGGCGGCCTCGCGAGTGGGCGTTGTTTGAGATCAGGTACAGCACCGACGCTAAATGGACTGACGAACTGGCCTTCAACTATTTTGTGATGACCAAGGGCAAGGGCGACGACGGCAAGGACGCCTTCAGTTTCTATAACGCCACGATTCGATATGTGAACATCCCCAAAGGAGACCACATGAGCTGCGTTGCGCTTCCGCCGAGTCTGGTGGAGCGCTACGGCGAGCCGGTGTCCATAGCCTTGGAGGTTGTCGGCAAAGACGGCAAGGTTTTGGACAGCAAGGCCGAGTCCACGATACCGTTCCCGTCCAAGGAGTGGTGGAAAGACAGCAATGTTCTGGATAACCCGAGCGTCACCCGCCGCAGCGGGCTGATCGACCGTTCGAAGACACCGTTCGCTCTGATCAATGCGGACGATTACGAGGTGGTGCAATAGTGTTCTCCACAGACCGGATACTCGCGCTCAATGTGGGCGCGAGCAAATTAGTTCTAGCTGAATTCATAGTCCGCAGCGGGCGCCCGCCGGAGTTGACCAATTACGGCATGGCCGATCTCGCGCTTGATTCCGATGGCGACTCCGGATCTGAGGCACAGCTTGTGCCGGCGATTCGGGAAATCATGAAAAAGCACGGCATAAGGCCGGCGCCGATCATGCTTTCGCTTTCCGGTCAGATGGTTTTCCCGCGTTTCGTGCGTCTGCCTGCGGTCGGCGCAGATAAGTTGCTGCAGATGGTGCAGTATGAGGTCGAGCAGAACGTGCCGTTCCCGATGGAAGAGATCGTATGGAACCATCAGTTCATCGGCGACGACTCCAGCGGCGAGCAGTGCGCGATGATCGTGGCCGCCAAGATTGAGAATGTGCGCGCTATCACTGACCGGGTGGTTGAGGCAGGTCTGGAGCCTGAGGTTGTGGATGTGGCGCCTATGGCCCTCTACAACTGCCTGCGCTACAATTACGCGGAGCTGGACGGTTGTACGGTGGTGCTGGACATAGGTGCGCGGTCGACCAATCTGATCTTTATCGAGGACGAGAAGATCTACAACCGCTGCATACCGGTGGCGGGAAACGCGATCACTCAAGAGCTGGTCAAAAGCTTTCAGGTTTCCTTCGCTGAGGCCGAGGCACTGAAGCGTCAAAGTGCATTTGTCGCGCTGGGAGGGGTTTACGCGACTGAGGACGAGACAGCCGAGCGGATCTCCAAGATTGTGCGCAACGTCGTTACGCGTCTGCATGCCGAGATCAGCCGGTCGGTCAACTTTTACCGCAGTCAACAGGGCGGCAGTGCGCCGGTGCGCATGTTCCTGACTGGCGGATCCGCGGTGTTGCCGCATCTGGACACGTTCTTCAAAGACAAGCTGCAGGTCGAGGTGATTTATCTCAACCCCTTCACGAATGTGGGGCTTGGCAGCCGCATCAACCGCGAGAAGGTCGGAGAAGACGCCTTTGTTTTAGCCGAGAGCGTTGGATTGGCCTTGCGCCGCTCATTGGCGTGTCCGGTCGAGATCAATCTGATGCCGCCGGAGCTGGTGAAGCGCAAATCGCTTAAGAAGCGTGTGCCGTTCTTCGGATTGGCGGCGGCGGGCGTGTTGCTGAGCCTCGGCATCTGGGTCATGTACGAAAAGCAGATGGCCAAGCTCTATACATTCCAGAGCGAGCAGGTTTCCGTTAAGCTCGCGGGTGTCAAGGGCATGCAGTCCCGGCTGGCACAGGCCGAAAAAGACAAGACCGCAGTTCAGCGCAAGGCTGACGCAGTCAGTGCGCTGATGATGGAGCGCGGGGCTTGGCTAAAACGCGTGGATGCGATACGCAAGAGTCTGCTGGAAGGGATGTGGCTGACGGAGATGGTGCCGGTCAAGAACGCTGCGGGCGCGGTTGACGGTGTGCGCATTGTCGGCAGAGGCTGGGCTGACAAGCTCAAGCAGATCGAGGAGAAGGCCCGTGCAGCCGGACGTACGGCTACGGCAGTCGAGGAACTGCGTGACCAGTTGAAGGCGCAGACGGTTTTCGGTAGCGGCCCTCAGGACGTTAAAATTATCGGCCAGAAAGACATCGGGGCCTATTTGATCGAATTTACAATAGAGGCCCGGCTGGCGACGGCTGAAGCCCCGAAGGATGCAGACCAGAGATGAAACGTCACCAAATTGTCATGATAGTTTGCGGCGGCCTGATGGCCGCAATGTGTGTCGCGGCCGGTTGGTTGCTCTTGCGCGCTGTCTCGGTTAAAAACGATGCGGCTGAAGAGCGCAACATGAATTACGAGGATCTGCAGCATATTTATCGCGCCAAGGTGTTTCCCAGTGACGCCAACATAAACCGTGTCCGCGAAGATCAAAAGGTGCTGGAAGGCTGGCTGGTAACGGCCTCTAACCTGTTGCACAAGGGCGATCTGGTGATTGACAAGAAGACGCCCGCTGGGTTCAAGCAGGTCTTGCAGGAGTCGGTGCGCGATCTGTCTGCACATCCCGGGGCGGTCAACGGCCGAATCGTCGGCCCGAACTCCTATTTTGGCTTCGACCGTTATCTGGGACAGTCCGACAGCCTGCCGGAGCAGGAGCATGTCGACCGGCTCACATTGCAGTTGGCCGTGATCGAAAAAATCTGCACCGAACTTTACGCGGCCAACATTATGGAGCTCAGGACTGTGACGCGCGAGATGTTCGACGGCGGCGATACTGCCCAAGCGATGGACACGGGCTCGACAACGCGCAGGCGGCGCCGCCGCGACGACGAAGGCTCGGACCGGCAGCAGGCTCCAAGTGCCGCGCTGGCCAACGCCGGAGAGTATTTTTCCAAGCAGCGCTTCTCTTTCGAATTTGTGACAAGGCCGTCGGCCTTTATCGAGGTTCTTAACCGTCTGTCGGCGCTGGATCTTTTTGTGGTCGTGGCCGAGGTTGAATTGCGCAAGACCAGCGACACATTGACGGCGCGGCAGACCGCTGGCGGCAAGGACGCCCGGTCCGGACGGACAGATGCCGATGCGGTGGCGGTTGATCCGGCTTCGTTGACCCATATCCAGCGGATTGTCACCGATCCTGAACTCGAACCTCCGGTCAATGTGAAACTCGAGATCGACGTATACTCTTTTGAGGGAGTTTAAACTGTGGCTTTGAAAATCAACCCAAACAATCCCCTGGCCAGGCACTACGACAAAGTGATCGCGGTCGCGGCGTTGGCTTTTTTGTCGCTTTCGCTGGTGTATCTGACTAACGCCGGCACAACGCGCAAAAAGAACGAGGCGGCCTATATTGATCAGTTGGAGCGCCTAAGGCCTGCCTCAGGCGACATGCAGGCGATCAGTCTGGCTGGCTACGAGAACGCCGTGCGGGCGGTGCGCGCGCCAGTGCAGCTTGACCGTGCCGACGCTATGCAGGTGGGGTTCCTGACCCCTGAACGCCGGGTCACCTGTGTTGTGGCTGATTGTCAGAAACCGATTCCGTATGCAGCCGAGAGCTGTCCTTTCTGCGGCGGCAAGCAGCCCATACCGCCCGAGTCGGACCCGGGGCTGGATAGCGACGGCGACGGCATTCCAGATAAAATTGAGAATCAGTGGGGGCTGAACCCCAACGACGCTTCTGACGCGAAAGGTGACCTTGACGGCGACGGCTTTACGAATCTAGAGGAGTATCTGGCCAAAACCGGTCCGCGCGATCCAAAATCGCATCCAGCGGTGGTGAGCCTGCTGCGGGTCAAAGAACTGCGCGGCAAACACATGCCGCTGGTCTTCAGCGGCGTAAACAGAATGCCGGACGGCAAGCTGCAGTTGGTTTTCAACCAGACAGCACCACAAGCCCGTACGCATTGGGTGCGGGAGGGTGAAGCCATCGGCGAGAGCGGCTGGTCTGCCGTAGGCAAAGTGGAAGTCAAGTTCGAAGAACGCGACGATCCCACGATGCCCGGAGGAAAGCGGAGGGTGGACGTTTCAACCGCAGAGGTGAAACGCCTGTCGGACAACAAGACGGTGACGTTGAGAATCGGCGAAACTGGAAAGAACACGGACATTGAAGCGGTTTTGTTACTGCCTCTTGACAATGCCGAATACACGGTGTTGGAAGGCGGCACTTTCAAAGTTCGCGAGGAAACGTTCCAGGTTGTCTCCATTGACAGCGGAAAAACGTCGGTGACGATAGAAAACAAAGCTAACGGACTACAAAAAGTTATTCCCAAGCTTGATTAGTTTTCGGAATACGGTTATATTGGCCGATCTTTTTAACTGTTCAGGAGTTTAAAAGCTGCCAGTCAAATGAGGAGTTTCTCCAGATGACGCACAGATCAAGGTGGTTGACGTTGGGTGTTACAGTTGTTGCGGGTATCGCGATAACATGTCTTTACGCGCAAGATGATCTCGAAGCGCTGTTAAAGGATTTAGGGGCGCAGCCTAAAAAACCGGCTGCCGAAGCCGCACAGCCCGAAACCAAGCCAGCAGAGACTGCCCCGGCGCCCGCGCCCGCGCCTGCCGCAGTCGAAGCACCCGCTGCGCCGGCGCCTGCGGCTGCCGCTGAGGCCGCGCCAGCCCCAGAAGCGGCTCCTGTGGCGGTTGCGCCAGCCCCCGCCGTCGAAGCCCCCGCTGCGCCGGCTCCTGTGGCTGCCGCGCCTGCGGAGGTTGCGCCTGCCGCTGCCGCCGAGGCCGCGCCAGCCCCTGAGGCAGCTCCTGCGGCGGTTGTGCCTGCCGCTGCCGCCGAGGCCGCGCCAGCTCCTGCGGCGGTTGTGCCTGCTGCCGCTGAGGCCGCGCCAGCCCCTGAAATCGCGGTTCCGGCCGTAGCAACCGAGGATCATTCCGTGCTGGTGTCGGAATTGATGACGCTTGAGACGATCCGTCGCAAATCGCTGGACGACCACGGCTACGCGTCTCTTGAAGCTGCCCGCAAGGCAATGGAGGACGGAGATTATACATTGGCGCGCGAGCAGTACAAGCAGGCTCTGGAGTTTATCGGTAACCGGCCAGCCACGATTGTCGCTCGCGATGAAGCCAAGGCGGGCATGGGCGAGGCGTTCTATCTGGAGGCGCGACAGGCCCTGAAGCGGGGGGATACGGAAAAGGCGTTGCCGCTGGCCGCGCAGGCCAAGGAGTTCAATCATCCCAAAGCGGACCGTCTGATCGAAACGCTTAAGGCCGAACCCAAACGCCAGCCTACCGATACCTCGGGCATCACGCACCGCGTCAACGAGCCCGAGTACAAGGAACAGCGCGACGAGATTCGCCGTCGCCTGCGCCGCTCGCGCCAATATTACACCACCGGCGAGTATGACAAGGCCCTGGAAGAGTGCGAGCTGATACTGCGCGACAATCCTATGGACACGGAAGCCATGTCCCTGCGTGACCGCATCGCCGACCGCATGAAGACGGTGGCGGATGTAGAGTTCGAAGCCACGCGCAGCCTGATGATTCGCGACGTGCGCAAGACCTGGACTCCGGAGCGTTACGCTATCGAGAGCGCCCAAATGCCCAAGGGCAAGGGAGACATGACTTCCAAGACCCCGACTGTCGGCATCAGCGACACCAAGACCGCCGAGCAACTCGTGCAGCAAAAGCTGGTGAATATCGTGATCCCCGAGGTCACCTTCCGCCCGCCCGCCACGATCATCGACGCGGTGGATTTCTTCAAGCAGGCCTCCCGCGATTTCGATAGTCCGGAAACGCCTGTCGAACAGCGCGGCGTGAACTTGGTGCTGAAGCTTCCGTCAGAGGCATCCGCAGCACCTGCCGCCGATGCCGCCGCTGATCCGTTTGCTGCCCCTGCATCAGCCGCCAGCAGCGGTGTGCCTCAAATATCGGCATTGAGCGCACGTTTCATCAATCTTTACGATGCCTTGAAGCTGGTGTGCGACGTGACTGGCATGAAGTTCCGCATCCGCGGCAACATCGTCATGATCGTGCCGGCCAACGAACCGGACGCCGAGCTGATGACCCGTTCCTACAATGTGCTATCCTCTCTGACTGAGCGCATGAGCGCGGCCCAGAGCGAAATGGGTCAGCCGGGCGGCGGCGGAGATTCGACCTTCATGATGACCACCGACATGAGCACCAAGCAGGACTGGAAAGCCTTCTTCCAACAGCTCGGAGTGCAGTGGCCTGACGGTTCCTCGATCTCCTACCTGACTACCATCGGCAAACTGCGTGTCACCAACACCGGCGAGCAACTCGCCGTCTTCGAGCAGGTGCTTGAGGACCTCAACGTGACCCCGCGCATGATCGAGATCGAGGCGCGCTTCGTCGAGGTATCGCAGCGTGACCTCAACTCGCTGGGCTTCGAGTGGCTGCTCAACAGCGACTATAGCTTCAACATCGGCGGTGTCGTCGGCAAGGCTCTCGGGCTGAAAGAGATGACCCCGGTTAATAGTGTGCAGGAGACGGTCTTGGTAACTCCGGCCGACCCGATCGCAGGTACTCCTGATGTGTACGAAACCATTACAACCATTGCTGGGCGCGTACCGCTGCTTGACAAAACCGGCAACCAGCTCTACAACTCTGACGGGCAGCCGCTATTCACCTCGCAGAGCAGGTTGTATGATGCCTCGGTCAACGCGATTGACGGTACTACCTACAGCACCGGGCAGCGCTACCTGAGCACCATGGGCAACCCTATCGCCGGGCAGGGTGCAAGCA
>JAQVQN010000073.1 GCA_028701555.1 Kiritimatiellia bacterium
GGACTTGAACAGCGCCCGCGCCATCGCCTCCAGCGTCGCGTTCATGCGCCGGTTCAACTCGATCTTGTCGTCCAGCGTGCCGAGGATGTGCGCGATGCGTTTCTGCTCGGGGAGGGGCGGGAGAGGCAATCTGAAATTCGGTATGTCTGCGCATTTCAAGCTATCAAAGATAGCACCCACGTTGAGGAAGGTGCCGATCTGCTGCCACCAATCCGGGCCGCTTACAAGCCAACGTAGGAACGGAGGATACACCTTTGTGCCGTCAGCGCGAAGTAAGACGAGATTTTGGCCGAGAGCACAATCGAGATCAGCAGGGACATAGGCGGTTTCACCTGGGTTACAACGGCGGGATAAAATCACGTCGTGGTGTCTTGGCTTTGCCTTTCGAGTCCATTCAACATAGTGAGCATGCGATATGCGGCGAGCATCAGCGAGGTCGAGGCGCCCCTCCTTCAGTTGTGGGATTGCGACGTATGGATAGCCACTGTCTGAAGCAGGAGGCGTGCGATGGTCACAGTCGATCAGTGTCACACCTGCATCTTTAAGGCTGATTCTTTTCCACTCACCCATGCCCACCTCCCTGCCCGTCCTCAGCAAGGAAGGTCATGACGAGGCTGAGCATGGTTTCGCGTTCGGCGGGCCGGGATTCGGCGATGCGCTTGGCCGCGTGAGGATTGTGCAAAAAACGCACATTGCTTTGGCCATAAGGCTTTTCTATGAGAAGCGGATTCACGGTAGCACCTCCCACCGTCCGCCCTTGGCTGGGCCGATACGACGGAGTCTGCCTCGCTGCTGTAACTCCCGTATGTTTCGCTCGATTGAGCGCTCGGTCACTCCGATCAAGGCCGACAGTTCCGGAATGGTCTTCGCGTTGTCATCACAAAGAGCAGCGAGTATTTTCCCCGACGTTTTCCCCGACGTTTTCCCCGACGTTTTCCCCGAACTTTCTGGCGTTTTGTCTTGGGCGACGTCAGGCGGACGAACAAACCGGGCAATGAAGAGGCCCGCCACATCCTCGAACTCGACCTGCGGAGCCTTTTCCAAAATCAGCGGCATGCCGCGCCCCCAGGCCTCGACCAGATGCACGCGGCGCAAGAGGTCTGCCACGAGCGGATTGCGGCGGCGGGAGATGTGGCCTTGCCGTATCCTTTCCACGGTCAGGCCTTCGGGCAGGCTTCCCGGATTGCGGATTTCCACGCGGTCCGCGTAGATGGCTACGCGCACCGATTCTGGATCACGCCAGTCGCGGTGGCAAAAGGCGTTGATGACCGCTTCACGCAGGGCCTCGGGAGCGATCTCGGGCACATCCTCACGGCGGAGGCCGTTCAGCCGCATGCCGATGCGGATATTTTTGAGGATGTATTTCTGCGCCTCCTCAATCAGGCCCAGAATGGTTCCCTCGAAATCGTGCTGATCCAGGATGGTAGCGCTGGTGGTTCCGGCAAAGACCGCGCAACGCAGTTGGGCGGGCGGCGCTTTGGCGAAAAACAGGGCGGCGGATTGAAGTACTGACCCTTCCTTGAAAACCCCGAGTTTTTCCAGAACGTTCTGGACGCCCTCGTTGTCCCAGCTTAAGCCGGCCTGGCTCACGAAAAGTCTGATGCGTTTGGCGTCAAGGTCGCGCAACTTGAGCGCAGTGGGCTGGGTGTCGAAACGCAAGGCATCGCGATTTTTCGACAAAATCAATTTTTCGAGCGTCTTGGCGCTCATCTGCCGGTCTTCGTCCGCAACCCGCATGTAGGCCCTGCCATAGGCGAAATAGGGAGCTTCCCTGCCTGAAAATACGATGTGGATACAGGTGCCACCGCCGATGGTTTCAACATCAATCTGCGGGTATATCTTGGGTTCGATATGGGCGGCGACCGCCTGCGACACATCCCTCAAGGTTTTTTCGTTGATGTCGAGACCGACGGGCTGCCCGTCGTTCCGAATGCCGAACCACAGGTCTCCCGCCCCGTGCTTGTTGAGGATGGCCGCAATGGAAACCACGCCTTCTTTGAGTTCGGAAAGGGTCTTCTTAAACTCGCATGTCTCTGATTCGGCCATAGTGTCAGGCGTCATACCCCAGCCCTTTCAAGTTGGCCTTGATGGCTTTCTCCAGCTTGGCGGACTCGGCAAACTGCAGGTTCAGCTCAGCCACGAGTCTGGTCATCTTTTCGGCAAAGGGTTCTCCATCATCCTCGACCTCCTCGGCGCCGACGTAGCAGCCCGGGGTCAACACGTAGCCGTGGCCGGCGATTTCCTTGGTGGTGGCCTTGCGGATCTCGCCTTCGCCGCTCTGGTTGGAGGACATGCTGCCGTTGGCGAGCACGAAGACGGCTTTGCCGTCGGGCGCGAGGTGGTGGATGAAGTGCTGCACCCAGGCGAAGTTGGCGTTGCCCTTGGGCGGCACGCCGTAGCGCCACCGCAGGTCATCGTCCTTGCGGAACCAGTCGCTGTCGTTGAACGGCGGGTTCGCCAGCACGTAATCGGCGCGCAGATCCGGGTGCAGGTTCCAACGGAAGGTGTCGGCGTGCTCGCGGCCTAGATCGGCCTCGAAGCCGCGGATGGCGAGGTTCTTGAGAGCCAGCCTGCGCGTAGTGGCGTTGCTCTCCTGTCCGTAGACGCTGATGTCGCCGATCCTGCCGCCGTGGGCCACGACGAATTTTTCCGACTGCACGAACATGCCGCCTGAACCGCAGCAGGGATCGTAGACGCGGCCCTTGTCGGCGGCGAGCCAGAGCTTGGCCTCAAAGCCGAGGCTGGCGGCCGAGGTCTCGGTAGATTTCGTTTTTGTACGGGGCATTTCGTATCCGTCGTTCGCGGGTTCGTTATGTATCACCTGGCACTTCAAAACCAGCCTCGCATGGGCGGTTCAAGACCGGCAATTTCATGCCGTCCCAGAGTTCGCCGCGTTCGAGGGCGGCAAGCATTTCGTCGTTAATGGTCAGAAACTCGGCCACCGGCACCTCGGTGTAGGTTTTAACAGAAAAAACATCATCTGCCCGTCCAAGGAGTCTCGCTGCGTCGTGGGCTTTGCGCAATGTCTGTTTGGCGCGTTTAATGTCCCCTGTGACTGCGTACGCGATGTGCATAGCCTGCAATCGATTAACGCGAACAGTTGGCGAGGCATTTGAGTTCTCGCCTCCCTGTTCGAAGAACCCGATTACGTTTTTCCACAGAGAAATGTCGGGAACGCCCTCAGCGCGACGCCGAGCTTCTGCATAATTGAAATAAAGGCTTGTTAGCCAGGCTGCGGGACTATGTGAAATTTTTTTGTGCGTTTCAATCGCGAGCGCGTAAGCAGCAACAGCGATATCAGGTTTTAAGGCGGTAAGAGCTACAGACCCCATGTCAGACTTGAGCGACAATAACTGTAATGGTGACAAACGGTTTTTTTCAGATATTGCTGCCTTGCAGATTGAGAGTGCGTCATCATAAGCCTTTTCGCTCTGATAGTGCTTTAGAAGCCAGTCGTATGACTTGACGTGAGCGGGATCAATGCTGAGGGCCTTTCGGACAGATAAAACAGCGGCATCTCTATCAGTGAGTGCCAGTTGAAGTCGCGACAACAAAAAACAGCCTTCAGCTCTGTCTGAAAAGTCCGCTGCGAGCACCGTCAACAATTTTCGCATCTTGGCGGCATCGCTGTTTGAAATTGAACTTTCAACTTCTTTCGTTATTAGATCAATACCATTGCGGTTGTAATCAATAAGTTTATCTAGGAGAGCTTGATAACCCATTACAAGACTGGACGGAACGGTATTGTCTTGTAAAGCGAACAATTTCTCATGTAACGCGGCTGAGACGGAGTAACCGATGAGTGATCCTATTTCGGTGCCTATCGCTTTTCTTGCGGAATCTAATCGTTCTGAGACCAAGTTCTTTTTTTCAGCCGGCATATTGGGAACCGGTGAAGCAACATAGTGAATTTGCGGAATGCGACCACTGTTTGACTCTCGCACGGTCTTGGCAACCGCCGCTATGCCCTTTATATTTTGATCGTTCAATCCAAACAACATCACAACTAGATCTGGGAGATGCAGAGTGCAAATTCCAGCGACATCAGTGAGCCCCGTCCTCGAATCGACAAGAACATAGTCCGGCTTAAAGTGATTGGCGATGGCGGCTTTCCAATTCTCAACAAAGGGCACGCCCGCACCGGTATCGTACAATTCGGCCCAGTTAAGGTTGGCTCGTTCGCGGTTATACGAAGCGTTCTTGGTGCCCGCAGGCATGATCCACAGGTCGCCGGCAGGCGCATCCTTCAAATGGCAGTGGTGAACAAAATGCTCGATTTCCGGAGCCTTTCCAGTGTGCCGGAATTCGGTCGTATATTCGACTACACCCGGTTTGCCCACGATACAGGCAAACTCTTCAAAGCTGTCAAGCCCCGGGGCTTCCAGATCAAAGTCGATCAAAACAACGCGGCGACCTTTCTTGACTAACAACGCGGCGATGTTGGAAAGCGCCATAGAACGGCCGACGCCGCCTTTGTAAGAATAGAAAGTTATCCAAAAAGGTTTCATGGTTATTGAAAGACAGAGGAAAATTCACGTGCAGGATTGTAATCTTTTTCAAATACGCTAGCAGGTCTGATGTTACGATAATAATCGGGGAAACGATACTCTATCTCATCTCGGGACATAATTTTTGTTGTCGCTTTATCTTTTCTCCACTCACGTTTTTTCAACCAATCGAACGTGGTTTGAAACCGGCCGAGAATCCGGATGTAGTAACACATGGAGCGGCTGGGGTACTGCGTGCCCTTTTCCCAACGGTGGTAGGTTCTGTCTCCAAGTCCGAGTATTTCACTCATCTGGGTTTGGTCCACACCAAGGCGCTCGCGTATCTCTTTGAGCTGTGCTGGCGTGAGCTGTTCGGTTTCTTCTGCTATGACCTGCGCAATATAATCGCTAGAGTCCGGGGGGAAGACCATTTCACCGCAGGAAGAGCACTTTTCGACCCAGACCCCTTTCACGATGATTTCCGGTTCATCCGGTGTCGTTGCCTTATAGTCAACCTGACAAGATTTGAATACGCCCTGTGCGCAAAAGGGACACTCTTGGCCAGCCATTGTGTCGGTTGGTTTTGTTTGGCTCATTGCGGTAATCTCTCTCTTGCGGAAGATGTGTGTTCGTGGGCGTTCAGAATGATAAAGACGGATGGAGTCAGAATCATTTCGACATAGATGTCTTTGCCTTCGAAAAGTGTGACGTTTGCTTGTAGGTTCAGGGACAATAACTTACCGGGGTTGTCCGGATCAGGTTTGCGAAATACTTTACGACCCTTTTCAATGTGATCTCGCACTGCTTGGCGCAAGGTTTCAACACCGATTCTCCAGTAGATAACGTTGCCTTGGGCGCTGGCGCCAAGACGAACCTTGTCCCAATCGCAGGCTTGTTTTACCTTTGCGATCTGGCCCGCGTCGGCTTCCGGCAGAAGCTTTCCGCCCTGTGATGATTGGCATTGTGTCATGATTTATTCAGGCGGTCAAGTGCTAATTAGCACAATTATTATTATCGGGAGTCTTTGGCGAGCGCAGCTCCAGTCTCATGGTACTCGCTGTTAGCGGCCATCGGAAAATGCACCACCCCTTTACGCGCCGCGCGACACCCGCACCCACCTCAAGCATCTCTTCCTTTCCGAACTCGCGCGCGCGTATTCCTGCCCTTTCGAGGTTCCGTGCAACCTTGGCGTAGGCTTTTATGTCGATGAAACTGAAGACGAGGCGCGGAGTGTGCGGTACGATCCTTTCGCCGATCCGCTCAATTCGGTCAAGCAACACCCTCGGTGTCAGCGAATCTAACAGAAGAAATGGGTCGAACCGCCAGACCACGCGGTCGTTTCCGTGTCTGGAAGAGCCGATTCGCTTGGCGAGCTCAATGAACCAGTCCGAGCAGAATGCCGGAACATCTGTCGAACGGCTGGCGGAGACGATGACTGGAACCTGAGATTCCACCTTGCTGCCGTCCTCGTTCAGTATTTCGATCTTTGTTTAGGAAGCCACCGCCACCTCGCTTGTTAAACCATCGTCCAGGGTAGGTGTAATGCCTTGCATGATACACCCCGATATGCAGTTTTGTGAAGGGTTTTGGAAGTCGGTTGGGCAATTGGGGGCGATGCAGTGAAATGAAATCGCACCCTGGCATTGCTGCCCCCAGCAATCGTACCTTGACTTTAGCGGCTCTCGAGCTATAAGATTCAACCTAATTTCAGAAGGAAACGGAAGACGGTGAAAATCCGTCGCGGACGCGCCGCTGTAACCGGTTATAAAGCCTGCCACGACCACTGTTGCCTGCGGGCGGCGGGAAGGTCAGGGCGATGTAAAGGCCCGGAAGCCAGAAGACGAACCTTCGGGAATTGATAGGATCCTTACGCGCGATGAGGACCGACCTTATTTTAAAGCTGTCCCGTCCGGTTGTCTCTCTGTGTTTTATGCTGGCTAGCGGCTGCGACTTAGACATCCCGGCTTCCCAAGCTGCCGCGACCAACCTCGACTCGCCGCCCCGGCGCCTAGTCTGCGGCTCGCCTGCCGTGACCGAAATCGTTTTTGCGCTAGGCTGCGGCGACCGTGTCGTCGGCGTCAGCGACTACACCTCCTTCCCGCCTGAAGCCTGCCTTAAACCCCGTGTCGGCGGCTTGGTGAACCCTAACCGCGAACGTCTGCTAGCCTTGCGTGCAGACTGCATCATCACCCAAGGCAGGCATGAAGCCCTGGCATCCTTCTCGGCCAAGCATTCCGTACGCTTGCATAGTGTCTGCTTGGACTCTCTGGCTGATATCCTCACTGCCGTAGGCACCATAGCGCAGACTCTGGCTGTGGATGACCGCGGTTCAGCACTACAGGATCAGATCAGGAACGCTCTAGCTCAAGTCGCATCCCGTCGCGCATCCGTGCCGCCCCAGAGGACGCTGCTGCTGCTGGGGCGCATTCCGGGCGACCTGACCGGCCTGACCACGGTCGGGCCGGAAACCTTCCTGGACGATCTGTTGACCCTTGCAGGCGGCTCCAACATATTCGCGGACGCGACCGGCGCCTATCCGCAGGTGTCCAAGGAAACGCTGCTGGTGCGCCAGCCCGAAGTCGTCCTAGAACTGCACCCCGGCGGCATGACCGATAAAGTCCGCGCACGACTACTCGCCGACTGGACAATATTTGCCGACATGCCCGCCGTGCGTCAGTCGCGCGTACATTTCCTCACCAATGATTTCATGCTGGTTCCCGGTCCGCGCGTGGCTCAGATCGCACAAGTTTTGGCGAACGCCATCACAGGGGAGGCCCAGCATGAATAACGTTTGCGGCATTGAGATCGAAAAAGCCAGTTTCCGCTATGCGGAGGCCGCCTGGTCGCTAGATGTCCCTGAACTCCGGCTCGGCGATAAAGGCTTGACTTGCATCGTGGGGCCAAATGGCGCAGGCAAGAGCACGCTTTTGCGGTTGGCGGCAGGCATTTTGAAACCTGATGCCGGATGTGTGCGTCTGGGACAAAAACACATTTGCGATATGCCTCGGCGTAAGGTCGCTCAACATATCGGCTTTCTGCCGCAGGAGGCCCCACCGCTGTTTGACTACTCCGCGGAGGCCGTGGTGCGCATGGGCCGCTACGCCCATGACGGATGGTTCGGCGAGTCTGATGCCGAGAGCGGGCGTGCCGTGACCAAAGCGTTGGAGGCCGTGGCACTACAAACGATGCGGGAGCGCCCGCTCTCACGGCTGTCCGGCGGCGAACGGAGGCGGGCGCTGATCGCGGCCGTGCTGGCCCAAAACCCGGACATCCTTCTGCTAGACGAGCCCACAGCGGCGCTGGATATCCACCAAGCCGTCGCTGTCATGCGCCTGCTGGAGAGTCTCGGCAATAGCGGACAGGCGGTGGTCGCAGTCACCCACGACCTTAACCTGGCCTCGCTTTTTTCCCAGCGCCTGATCGTACTCGTCAAAGGCCGTGTCATTGCCAACGGAACGCCCATTAATGTCGTGCGTGACGAGGTGCTGCGGCAGGCTTACGGCCATGACGTGCTGATTATCAACCACCCCGAAACCGGCGGCCCGCTGGTTGTCGCGCGGCGAAAAGCGGGCACGTCAGAGGAGAGCGAACATGTCTGCTAGCCACATGCGCCGCTCTGTCTGGACGCTCGCCTTCTTCCTGTTCGTCTTTGTGTCGGTCTTGGCGCTGATGCCTTGGATCGGCGCTGAACGCCTCGCATGGTCTGAAATCATCGCCTATGTGCGCGACGGCCAACGTACGGCCCATGGATTGATCCTGTTCCACCAGCGCATACCACGCATCCTGCTGGCGCTGATGGTAGGCGGTGCGCTGTCAATGGCCGGAGCCACTTTGCAGGTGCTGTTCCGCAATCCGCTAGCTGAGCCCTGGACTTTGGGCGTGGCGGGCGGCGCGGCAATCGGAGCCTTTCTGCCACAGGTGTTTCCCCCCTTGGCTAATTCCTGGGGTTCGCTTAACGCTACGCCGTTTCTGGCGCTGCTAGGCGCGGGCGGTGCGATGGCGATAGTCTGGTCTTTCGCCCGGCGAGCCGGGTCCATGACCACACACGCCTTGCTTCTGGCGGGCGTCACGCTCAGTATCGTCTCCGGCGGTGTGGTCATGCTGCTGGTCTATTTCATCTCGCCTTTCGAGGTAGCGTCGTTCCACCGCTGGATGATGGGCGGCCTAGACGTAATCGGCTACAAAGAACTGCTCTCCGTGCTTGTTCTCGGACTGCCGGGCATGTTGTTGCTCGCTAGCCAAGCGCGCGAATACAATCATCTGGCATTCAGCGAAGAGATGGCGCTGGGACACGGCGTGGACGTGGCGCGCGTCAAGCGCCTGACCTTCCTGGGCGCGGGACTGACCACCGCCGCGTGCGTTGCCGTAGCCGGCCCGATCGGCTTTGTGGGCATGATCGTGCCGCATATCGTGCGCCGACTGGCCGGCTTCGACTACCGCTTCGTGCTCCCCTGCTCGTTTCTGCTGGGCGGGGCCGTGCTGGTTCTCTGCGACGGCATCGCGCGCACCGTGATCGCGCCCACCGAAATCCCCGTGGGCATCATCACCGCCGTTATCGGCGGACCAGCTTTCCTCTTCCT
>JAQVQN010000074.1 GCA_028701555.1 Kiritimatiellia bacterium
GCGCAATGTAATGCCTGGCTGGATGGTGCGCGATATCGGCTTGCCGCCGCTGCAACGCAGAGGGTGAAGGGTATCGACGGGAATCGCAGCCGAAAGTTTTAGCTTTACGGTTTACCAGTTGATCAGCACGAGCGCGATGTCCATATCGCGGCGGGACGGCAAAGCGCATCAGCCCGATCATTTGACGATCATATGCATACTCGCTATAATAAATGCATATTTTTAAGGAGGATTTTAAACGGTTAAAGAAGATCCAGTAAACGCTGTTATGGGTTGCCTGAAAACCGACTTGTCTAGTGATGAACTGATGGTCGAGCTGCGAGGTGCCCCATGATAACGGCGGTCGACACTAATGCGGGCTGTCGCCCACAACCCAAGGGTTCAGAGGTCAGGGTTCAGGTGCGAGAGAACGCGCGCTGGTGGACTCCCGAACCCTGAACCCTTGCAAACAACGTGTTTTTTATCGATGTTCTTGACCTGTTAATGTATGAAACACCTGAATGTGCTTGTGCTGATGGAATGGTATGACCACCCTTTGAGGGTCGGCATCGGGCGTTACGCGGCGGAGCAAGAGTGGCATCTGACAGTCAATGACGGCTGCATGCTGCCGAAGGGGTGGTCGGGTGACGGGATACTTACGATGTTCGCAACGCGCGAAGACATTGTCAGGTACATAAAAAGGCAAAGGATACCGCGCGTCGATATTGGCGATTACCGTACCGATGTTAAGCTGCCGCGGGTCTGCGGCGACCATAAGTTGATCGGCAAGGTCGGGGCGGATCATCTGGTCGAGCGCGGATACAGGCATGCGGCATATTTCACAACGGAATATCAGCGTCCGCACGAGCTGCGCGGAAACGGGTTTTGCGAAAGGTTCTTGGAGTGTACGCATAATGCGGTGGTGCCGCTGGTCTGGTCCAGTGCGCCCGGCCGCGAGATCGACAACCGGCAGGCGCTCAACCGCTGGCTCAGAAAAGAGCTGGAGCGGTTGCCGAAACCATTGGGGGTTTTCTGCTATTGCGATTACGACGCGGCCAAGGTCGAGTCGGTCTGCCTGGAGGCGGGCTATGATATTCCCGGGGATATCGCGATCCTCGGGGTTGACAATGACAAGCTGGTTTGCGAGAACATCCGCATACCGCTCTCCAGTGTGCGGCATGACCGGGTGCGCATCGGCTATGAAGGCTCGTCACTGTTGCAGAAACAGATGCTGGGCGGCACACCGCCGGACGGACCGGTTCGGATACCGCCGTGCGGAGTAGAGCTGCGCGCCAGCACGGATTCTTTTGCGGCCGACGACGCGCTGGCGCGGTCGGTCATCGCCTTTTTCCGCGCAAACCTCGGGCGCAGCATCGGCGTTCCCGAGGCGGCTCGCGCAGCAGGGCTTTCCGTGCAGGCTTTGGAGGAGCACTTTAACCGCACCATGGGTGAAACGGTATACAGCCTGCTGACCCGTCTGCGGTTTTTCGAGGTCAGGCGCCTGCTGACACTCACCGACATGCAGGTTAAAGACATCGCGCGCGAGACAGGCTTCTGCCACGGACCTCATTTGAACAACGCCTTTAAGCGCATTGAAAGGTTGACGCCGCTGGAGTACCGGGAGCAGGAGCGCCAGAAGACACAGCGGACAGCGGTGTGCGATACGCTGTAGCGCGGGGCTACTTTGCTATGTGCGGTCGCATTGGACACTAGATTACGGGTTAAGGCAGAGCAACGGCAGGGGTGGTTTCGCGTGAGGGTGCGGCTGGCAGTTTTGCGAGATGCAAGCCGGGGTTCTTGTCGCAGAAGTATTTGAGTTCCCATTCAGTATTGAACAGTGCCACTGTGCGGCCGGCGGAGTCTTCGGCCAGGCGGCAGCCAATCGGCAGCTTGCCGTCGCGCAAGGCCTCATGAGCGACATCTTCAGAAGCGATCCAGCGGATAATTTTCCAAGGCATAGGTTCCAGCCTTGAGGTGGCTCCATACTCGCTCTCCAGCCGATACTGAAGCACATCAAACTGCAGGACGCCCACCGCTCCGAGCAGCGGGACGTTCTGTACCGAATCTTTAAGCGCGAACGCCTGAACCGCACCTTCTTGGAGCAGATGCTCCAGTCCGGTACGGAACCGTTTGTAGGTGGAACTGACTGGATTGTGCAGCAGTGCGAAACACTCTGGCGGGAATTGCGGTAGGGGCTCAAAGGTTAGCCCCTCGTCTTCTGCCAGGGTGTCGCCGATGCCGAATGCGCCATGGCCGACCAAACCGATGACGTCGCCGGGAAAGGCTTCGTCCACCGTTTCGCGCTCGCGACCGAACACGCGCTGTGAACTTGCGAGGCGCAGCGTTTTACCTGTGCGCGGATGGAAGACCTTCATATCACGCGTGAACGTTCCTGAGCAGACGCGCAGGAAGGCGATCTGGTCGCGGTGCTTAGGATCCATGTTCGACTGGATTTTGAAGATAAACCCGGAAAAGAGGGGATGCTGCGGTTTGACAAGCCCCTTGTTGGAGCGGCGCGGGTGAGGGGGCGGGGCGTATTCGAGAAAGGCGTCAAGCAGCAAGTGGACTCCGAAGTTGTTGATCGCACTGCCGAAGAATACCGGAGTCATGTCACCGGTGCGAACTAGTTCCCGGTCGAGCGGCTCGCTGGCGGCATCGAGCATGGCCAGATGTTCGGTCAGGTTGGCGTAAGTTTGTTCCGAAAGCCGCTTGCGCACCTGTGGGTCAGTCACGTCATGCACTGACACTGGCGCGCGGTAAGACCCGCCGGGAGTGCGCTCAAAAAAATGCGCCTGGCTGCGCATCCGGTCAAAGACACCGCGGAACTCTAGCCCGTCGCCCAGCGGCCAGTTCATGGCGCAGACGTGCAGTTGCAGAGTCTGCTCCAACTCATCGATGATCGCGAGCGGATCGCGCGCGGGGCGGTCGAACTTGTTGACGAAAGTGAAGATCGGGATACCGCGCAATCGGCACATCTCGAAGAGCTTGAGCGTCTGGCTCTCGATGCCTTTAGCCGCGTCGATGACCATCACAACCGCATCGACGGCCATCAGTACACGGTAAGTGTCTTCTGAAAAATCGCGGTGACCGGGCGTGTCGAGCAGGTTGATGCAGTAGCCGCGGTACTCGAACTGCAGTACCGTGGAACTGACGGATATGCCGCGCTGTTTTTCCAGCTCCATCCAGTCGGAGGTTGTGGCGCTTTGGGTTTTGCGTGCGGTGACGGAACCCGCGAGTTGTACAGCGCCGCCGTAGAGCAGAAACTTTTCGGTCAGTGTGGTCTTGCCCGCGTCCGGGTGTGATATAATGGCGAAAGTTCGCCGCCGGGCTATCTCGTGTTCATTACTCATTCCGTTACAATCTCGTGCGAATCAGAGCCAACACCCTCTGAAAGCGAGGGATTGTAGCTGAAATCGAGCGCGTATCCTAGCGGAAGAGAACGGCGTTTACAAGGTTTCTCGGGCGGGGTTGGAATTAACTGGGTGCGATTTCATTTCATTGCATCGCGCCCGCTTGTGAAGCAACCGGAGAAACTAGTTGTGAAGATGTCCGTATCGTTGTATAGTAACAATATGTCAAGGGACAAAGTATTGCATGTGTCCGTGTTTTAAGGTAACATGAAAGTGTTTTCTGAGACTATACGGAAATATGCAAGAGAGCAGCATGCATAAGGGATCGTTTTTTTTGCGATCACTGGAAGCGGCTGCTATAAACCGTAGTCATGAGAAGAGCTGTTTCATAGCGAGGTTACTCGCTTTAAGTCCAATAAACTAGCGATTGCTAGGTGAGGGGGCTTTATGGGCAAACGTAAGACATTCGAGGAGAGAGACGTTGCGATTCGCGTGGGTTCGCGTATTCGCAAACTGCGCGAGATTCAGCATGTTACCCAGACGAAACTGGCTGAAGAGATCGGGATCCGAGCTGGTCCACTGGGTTGGATCGAAAAGGGCAAGCACCTGCCTTCGGGAAGGGTATTGTACCGTATCGCCAGGCAGTTAAACGTTAAAATCGACGACCTGTTTCAGGAGCAGGACGTTTGGGAGAGCATGCATGCCAAGGACACGGACATGCGCGCGCC
Organism: Kiritimatiellia bacterium; assembly: GCA_028701555.1. Classification (GTDB taxonomy): domain Bacteria; phylum Verrucomicrobiota; class Kiritimatiellia; order RFP12; family UBA1067; genus JAQVQN01. Next base: position 4,058 of record JAQVQN010000074.1, read on the forward strand.
CCTTTTGATGCCGCCCGTGTGCGACACTACGACGGCTTTGACTGAGGCGGTCAAATCTTCACACATAATCTGCCAGGCTGCTGCGAAGGCGGCTCTAGAAATCGAGGGTTTGTGCGGGGTTACACCCAGCTCGGAGCTGCCCCTGCACATCCCGTTTGAGCTTACGGATGCTGGAGCTGAATACATGGCCGGGCTTGTACGACAGAGCATCGGTGCGGCTTTCGCGATCACCAACGATTACATTGATTTGCTTGAGGAAGCAGGCGCTTTTGTGGTGTTTGCGGACATGCCCCATGAGTGCGCGACGTTCTGTGGTTACGACCTTTACAGCAGCAAGGTGTTCTTTTTTATCAACTTCAGCCACAGGAAACGCATGGAATGGAACTTGTACCGGACGGCGTTTGAACTGGGGCGGGTATTGTGGAATGTGCAGACCAAACGGGCTTCGGGCGCGGCGACAGGTGCTAAAGATCGAATTGGAGAGCTTGACGAGAACGGGTTCGCCCAGCGTTTCGCGGCGTATTTCCTGCTGCCGTCTGCGGCATTGAGGAAGACTGTGGGGCAGTTGGGCCTAGCCCCGGAAAGCTGGAGCTGGGAACTACTGATGCTGGTCAAGAAGCGTTATGGGGTTGCTGCGCGTCTTCTGGCCGAGCGATTGCACGAACTAGGTCTGAGCCGGTGCGAAAAGCGGGGGCGAGGCACTGGCGCTTACTGTTTTAAAGGCGAGATCGACGCTTTCGAGGCGGAAAACGGCATCGGGGCGGAACCGGAACCCCTGCGCAAGCAAGTTATGATGAACCTTCGCCTTTCCGAACTGGTGCAGGTAGCTGAGCGGAGCGCCGCAGCCAAGCCGAAGGAACTCGCGGCTGTCAAACGCATCCTGCGGCAATCGGGCATCAGGCTGGAAGCGTGAACGGGCGGCAGGGAACGTTGTTTCTTTGGATTGAATTTGCCGGGCTTTACATGGTTCTGCCGACGGTCCTGATGGCGGCGCGTATGGGCGGATATGTTGTGCCGGTGTTGCCGGTTTTATGGATGGCGGCATGTCCGGCCACGATATATCTGATCAAATGCTGCGGCTGGGACGCTCGTAAACTGGTGGGCGGCATGCCAGGCCGGCCCCAGTTTATTGGCATGGCTCTGCGCTTCGGCGCGGCGGCGATACTTTTGTCGGCTGGCATGTTGCTGATCGAGCCGCGCGGTTTCATGCTGCTGCCGCAACGCGACCCGCGTCTCTGGGCGCTCGTGATGTTTTTTTATCCGCTGCTATCGGTTGTGCCGCAGGGGATTCTGTACCGGGCGCTTTTCCACGCGCGCTATGCGGCGTTGTTCCGCGGCGAGCTGGCCAAGAGTATGGCCGCAACAGTAACCTTCAGTTTGGCGCATCTAGTTTTTGCTAACTTCTGGGCGATGGCGCTGACTCTGGCGGGCGGATTCTTCATCGACCGCACTTACCGCAAGAGCAGATCGATGCTTGCGGCCAACATAGAGCACGCGGTATATGGCCAATTGGCTTTCACCACAGGATGGGGGCTGTTCCTGTACCACGGCACGATCCGGTTTTTAGATGGCGGCGGATGAAGCGATAGCTGATCGCAACGTTTTTTTAACCAAAGCTAAGCCCGCTGTGTTTGCCATCATTCACTACAGCGTGTTTTTTCGCCTGTTTTTTTATGAGCTAAAAATTTTCGTTAGATTTGCGCTGTTTCTGTCCATATGTAAATAGACAGTGAATGTCACGACTTTTTTTGTCAAGCGTTTCGAAGGGTGATGAGTCATTATGCGGAAAAGCCATAATAAAGCAGAGTTGGCGGAGTTCGTGAACCGACTCACTGCGGCTCAGTTCGCGCTTCAGTCCTACATAACCTTCATGGTGGGCAATGTGGAGGATGCCAAAGACATTCTGCAAGAAACCAACCTGACGCTTTGGAAAGAGGCTGATAAATACGATTTCGACCGACCGTTCTTGACCTGGGCCAAGACCGTAGCGGCTTTTCAGGTCAAAACCTTCCGAACTTTGCAGTCCCGCGACCGTCTGCTTTTTGATGAAGAGCTTCTGGCGAGGGTGGCGGTTGAGGCCGAAGTGGAGAACGACATGCAACGCATGTTGGAAGCCTTGGAGCGGTGCATTGTACAGATGACGCTGTCGCAGAAGGCGCTGCTAAAGGCCCGATATTTTCAAGGGCGGGCGGTCAAGGCCATCGCCAAAGCCATGTGCTGTTCGGCTGACTCGGTTTCGATGTTGCTTTTTAGGATCAGGGACAAGCTTGGTGCTTGTGTGGAGAACTCTTTGCGTGAGGAGGTGCCGCATGCCAGCCCCTGACGAACGTGATGTGTTCGCGGCTCTGACCGCTCTGGTGATCGAGGGGCAGGCCTCAGCTGAAGATATAGCACGTTTTAGGGATTTGCTGCGAGAGCGACCTGAGTTTTTTAAGATTTACCGCCGGCAAATCATGGTGGCTACGTTACTGCCAGCGTTGTCTTTTTGGGAAAAACATGAACACGACGTGAGTGTTGAGGCCTGTGACCGGCAGCCAATGCTTGAGCACGGCACCGCTCGTGTGCAAGACACTCAGGCAGCGCCGCGGAACATGTGGAGGAAAGCGACGGTAACCGCCGCCGCGATCTTAGTAGGAATTACAATGTGGTACGGTTCCACGCATAAAGATATGCGGGCGTCAGGCCTGAGTGGCCGGGTTACGGATTCGCAAAGCTATTCGCCTGTTGGAGTCTTGTGGCGCAGCTCTGATGCTTCGGGGCTGGAGTTGCCCGCGCAGTTGCCTGGCGAATTAAGGTTGTCGCGCGGGCATGTTGTTGTAGGACTGAATTCTGGCGCTAAGCTTACTCTTTTCGGAGAAACCCGTTTAAAGCTGCGGGATGACATGCAAATTACGCTCATGACAGGCATGCTGTTGGCTGATATAGCGCCTGAAGCTGTTGGTTTTACGGTGCTTACGCCGCACGCGCGGATCTGGGATTTGGGCACGCAGTTTGGTGTGCATTTGAAGGGCAAAAGGATTACGGATGTCTATGTTTTTGAGGGTCAAATTATCGTCGAACAGCCAAACGGCGCATTCATCGACAATTGTCTGGCAGGAGAGGGGTTGCGGATCAAGGCGGATGCACGTTCTGTCAAATATGAAGCTGAGTCGTTGGTCAAGTCAGGTATGGTTAGGCTTTTGAAGCCAAACGAGGTTAGGGAAAACAGGGAGTATGCTATGAGTACGATGCGGAAGATCATGTCAATGGGTAAGCTTACGGCGCTAGTCGCATTATCGACGCTTGCTGATGATGGTGTGTGGACGAATCCGGCGGGCGGCGCGTGGGAGACGGCGGCGAACTGGCAGGACGATGCTGTGGCGGGCGGATCAAACGCGACTGCTACATTCGGTACGCAGGTGCCCAATGGAGATGTAGCGGTCTCGGTCGGCAGTGCACTGACGCTGGGGAACCTGATTTTCGGCGGCGCGGACAACGAGTATCGGTGGCTGTTGTCGGGCGAAACGCTGACGCTGACGGGTGATTCCGTGCCGGTGGTAGAGGTCAACAACCGCGAGACGGTGATCGATAACAATCTGGTCACTCCTCAAGGGCTTGAGAAGCGCGGCGCGGGGACGTTGGTGCTTACCAGCAACAACACGGCGGTCGTTAACTATGCGGTGTCAGCGGGAACACTGGTGCTTTCCAACAACGCCTCGTTGACTTCGACGCGCATCAAGCTGGCGGACAACGCTGCGCTGCGCGTTGATGGAATTTCCGAATTCTGGTCGTTGGAAAATCTCGGCATAGGAGCACCGCAGGTTACGGTGGGCGGCACGGCTAAAGTCGGACGCTGGCTGGACACGGACGGCACTACAGAACATGCCTTTGCTGGAACCGTGTCGGGCGGCACGCTTGTGAAACAGGGCGGCAACCGACAGGTGCTGGAAGGCGCTGTCGACGTGGCGGCGGTTGAAGTCGCGGGCGGGACGCTGGCGGTGGTGCCGCAGGATGACATCGTGGCGTGGTTCGGTTTTGATGAACCCGCAGAAATCGGGCGTGACTCAGGTCCTTCGGGAGTGTCGTTGACGAAAGAGGGTGAAAGTGCGACTTGGTATGAGCCCCAAGGTAAATCTGGCGGTGCGCTACGTCTCAACGGCACGTCATGCCTGATTCATGACAAAACGGAGGCTTTGCCGATGATGCTGCCTACTGGCGACGCGGCTTTCACTATCGCGGCATGGATCAAGCCGGATTCGGACAGTCCGGAGCGCGGCGGTATTGCGGGTTGGGGATATTTTGACAGCACTTATACCTCGGCGGGGCTGCGCATGGACAGCGCATCGACGGTGATACAGGCTGCCGCAGGGCACACGGCGGTGGCGTTGGACACGCCGGGCGAGTGGCAGCATGTGGCTCTAACCTATGATCCGAAGCTGACATCCGAGAAGCGCAAAATTTATGTTAACGGTGTGGCGAAGCTGCGCGATAATCCGGCACAGGCATTTTCACTAAGTACCGCTTTCGTTTCAGTAGGGCGCGGATCGCCGAATTCTTCTGAGGCCCAGAATCAGTATTTTAAGGGGGTGCTGGACGATGTGGTGCTGGGACGCACGGCTTTTTCGCAGGCGCAAATCCAATCTTTGATGACAGATGGCGCGGCGGCATTCTACACGCCGCCATCAGAGGAAGATCTATTGCCGTCAACCACGCTGCTGACGGTCGGGGCGTCGGGTCGGCTGGTGGACGGCGCGGATCAGACGGTTAACGGTATTAGTGGCGCAGGTGGAGTGGTGGCGTTGGCCGGTGGCGCAACCCTGACAGTCGAGCCGACAGAAAACGTGACCCTTGAGAGTTCGGTGCACGGTCTCGG
>JAQVQN010000075.1 GCA_028701555.1 Kiritimatiellia bacterium
AAGTTCTCGCTGATTGAAGCGCTGAAAAGCGCCTTGGGCATAGGCTCTGCCAGCCACAAAACTCTGGTGGACCAGTTTGCCTATCCCCACGGCGGCACCGGCTCGATCTACGAACGCATGGCCAAGCTATGCGAAGAACGCGGCAACCGTATTCATTTAAACACGCCCGTGCAACGCATCCTTATCGCTGCCGGACGCGCCGTCGGCATCGAACTGGCTGACGGAACGGTCAAACACTTTGACCGTATTGTTTCCTGCATGCCTATCACCCAACTGGTCTCGCGCATGGATTCTACGCCCGCTCCAGTGTTGCAGGCTCTGGATAAATTGCGCTTCCGCAACACAATCCTCGTCTACCTTCAGGTTGACTGCGCCGAGCTGTTCAAGGACAACTGGCTGTATGTACACTCGACCGAACTGCAGACCGGTCGCATCAGCAACTTCAGAAACTGGGTGCCACAGCTATACGGCGACCGCACGGAGACCATCGTGGCGCTGGAATACTGGTGCTATACGGAAGACGATTTGTGGCGCAAACCGGATGCCGAACTGATCGCGCTGGCTGCCGATGAACTGAAGCGTGCAGGTCTGCTGAAAGACCATGCTGTATTGGACGGGCATGTGGTCCGGATGGAAAACTCCTACCCTGTCTACGCCAAAGGGTACAAAATCCCGTTGGCCACTGTCGCAGAGTATCTTAATACGATCAACGACCTATGCGTCATCGGTCGTTACGGCGCATTTAAGTACAACAACCAGGACCACAGCATACTGATGGGATATCTGGCAGCCCAGAACCTCAGCCAAGGCACGTCGCATGACCTTTGGGCCATTAACACCGACTACGATTACCAGGAAGCTTCAAAGATAACCGAAGTCGGCCTAGTGGAACTAGCGGATTAGTCTTTTTACGCCTTCTCGGCGGTCTCGGCCGGAGCTTCGTCAGCAGCGGCCTTTTGCGCGGGAATTACCACCCACTGCATAAGGCACATCTCTGAGCCATCACTGCGGCGTTGCCCCAATTTCAATATACGGGTGTAACCTCCGTTACGCCCCTCCAACGCTGGCACAACGCTATCGAACAGCATCTGGACGGCCTGCGGACTCTGAAGGCGCGCCGCACATACGCGACGAGCCGCCAATGTTCCTTTGCGGGCCATTGTGACCATTTTTTCAGCGTCGCGACGCGCCTGCTTGGCTTTTGCCAAGGTTGTCTTAATGCTGCTTTGCAGAATCAAGTTCGTCACAAGGCTGCTCATCAGCGCTTTGCGGTGTGACGTTGACCGGCCGAATTTTTTGACGACTCTATTATGACGCATCTTTAATCCCTCAGAATTTTTACTTGTTGTTCTCGATCAATGCGGGATCGAACTTGAATCCAAGATAGAGCCCCAACTCGGTAAGCTTGTCCTTGATTTCGTTCAACGACTTCTTGCCGAAGTTACGGTACTTCAGCATGTCGGCCTCAGTCTTCATGGCCAGTTCGCCGACAGTCGTGATATTGGCGTTGTTAAGGCAGTTAGCCGCGCGCACACTGAGTTCGATCTCGTTTACACTCATATTGAGTATGCGGCGCAGGCGATCGCGTTCTTCATCGACCTTCTTCTCGGATTCCTCGAATTCCAGAACCTCTTCGCTGTAATCGACAAACACGTCCAGATGGTGCCGCAGAACCGCCGCCGCAGTCTTAAGGGCGTCATCCGGCGAGACCCGGCCATCCGTCCAGACATCCATAACCAGCTTTTCATAGTCCGTACGCTGTCCCACGCGCGTGTTCTCGACCAGAAAGTTGACACGGGAAACCGGTGAAAAGATGCTGTCAATCGGAATTCTCCCGATTTCCTGCTCATCAGACTTATTTCCTTCGGCTGCACAGAAGCCACGCCCAGTGCGTATCTCAGCTTCAAGTTCAAGCACGCCTTCGGCATCCAGTGTCGCAATCGGATGATTCGGATTTAAAACCTCGACTGAATTCTCCTCGGCGAAATCGCCAGCCGTTACCACACAAGGCCCTTTTTTGTTCAGCTTCAGCCATACAGGGTTACGGCTGTAACTTTTGAGCAACACGCCTTTGAGATTAAGGATAATGTCGGTGACATCCTCGCTGACCCCCTTTAGAGACGCAAACTCATGGCTGGCGTCGGCGATCCTTATAGATGTGATCGCGACTCCCTCGATCGAAGAGAGTAAAACACGCCTAAGCGAGTTGCCTACAGTGCGAGCATACCCGACCTCAAAAGGCTCTGCGGTAAACCGAGAATAGGTGGCTGTGGCGGTGTTTTCTTCCTTCTGAACGCGCCTTGGCATTTCAAAACGACTCAAACGAATCGGCATGGTTCCGTCCTTTCAGCCGCGCCCCGCAAGGAGGCTACGGCCATCAACGCTATAACGCTATATTGCTTAACGCGAATACAATTCAACAATGGCCTGCTCGTCCACAACCGGTGCGATCTGCTCGCGTGTCGGCAGACTGAGTAACTCGGCCCGGAAAGCCTTCCGGTCCAAAGAAAGCCATGTCGGGGTCTGCTGGGTGGTCGCAGCCTCAAGGCTGCGGGTGGCTAGATCCCGGCTGCGCGGCCGGTCACGCACCTCTATCACATCTCCAACCTTCAGGATCATGGAAGGAATTGAAACCTTCTTGCCGTTGACAGCCATGTGGCCGTGCAGCACGAACTGACGCGCAGAACGCCTGGATGAGGCAAACCCCAGCCGGTAGACCAGATTGTCCATCCTAGTCTCCAACAACTGCAACAGAATCTCTCCGGTAACGCCCTTGCGACGCAGAGCCTCCTTAAAGAAACGCTTGAACTGAAGCTCCTGCATGCCGAACTGGCGGCGCAGGCACTGCTTCTGCCGGAGCTGCTCGCCGTATTCCGACATCTTGCGCCCTCTGCGCGTACCGTGCTGTCCGGGAGCCGGAGCCCCCTGCTCGATCGCGCACTTAGCCATGTAGCACCTGGCACCCTTAAGAAACAGCTTTTGCCCCTCGCGCCGGCATATGCGGCAAACGGGACCCGTATATCGACCCATGTTAGACTCTCCTCCGTTTGCGCGGACGGCACCCGTTGTGGGGTATCGGCGTGCAATCCTTAATCAAATTGATATGTATGCCGGCAGACTGGATAGCCCGCACAGCGGATTCGCGCCCGGCCCCAGCACCTTGTATTCTTACCTCAACCTCATGCATACCCTTGGCCATAGCCTGACGGGCAGCATCTTGCGCCACCATCGTAGCGGCGAAAGCGGTGCATTTGCGCGACCCCTTGAACCCGGCCTTGCCAGCCGAACTCCAAGCGATCACCCCCCCGCGGGCATCCGCGATAGAAACCAACGTGTTGTTAAAAGTGGAACGTACAAAAGCGATTCCAGCCGGAATCGATTTGCCTTTCCCTTTTTTCTTGGCCGCGTCCATCGCCTTGGCGGGCTCGTCACCCGCCGACATTACGGCATCCGCTTCACTCACAGCCGGTTTTTCCGCGGCAGCGGTCGGATCTTCTGTTTTGACAGCTTCTGTTTTGACAGCTTCTTCGCTCATGCGTTATAAGCCTCGATGTAAGTTTAAGTAAGGCACTCGGTTTACGTTCACGACGCTACCGGACACCACCGCTTCAACCATAAGGTCACTTGCCCTTGGCCTTCATGGCCGCGCGCGCCGACTTGTCACGCACCGCTCCCACCGTACGCTTGCTGCCCTTGCGGGTGCGAGCATTGGTTTGCGTCCGCTGGCCCCGGACAGGCAACCCGCGCTTATGACGCAAACCACGGTAGGAGCCTATGCTTATTAGGCGGCGGATGTTCTGCGAGACCTCGCGCCGCAGATCACCCTCGACCCTGTAAGTGTCCTGTATGAACGCAACAATCTGACGAATCTCGTCAGGAGTCAGATCGTCAGCCTTCTTGGCTGGATCAACTTTACATTTCTCGACTACGTTAGTGGCCCGCTTGGGGCCTATCCCATGAATGTACCGGAGAGCATACTCAACACGCTTCCTGCCCGGAATATCCACACCCATCAATCTCGGCATGGCTGTCCTCTCTGAATGAATTAACCCTGCCGCTGCTTATGGCGGGGATTCGTACAAATGATACGTACGACGCCTTTGCGACGTACCACCCGGCAACGCTCACAAATGCGCCGCACTGAACTGCGAACTTTCATGATCTTTTCCTTGTTCAAAAAAGGTAGTAGATTTAACCAAAACTACGGCGGCTTGTCCATACCCAATTAAAAATAGTTTGTTTTTTTTCTGTCAAACCGCTGACAGTACCTCCACGCCGCCTTCTACAACCGCCACTGTGTGCTCAAAATGGGCCGAGGGCAGACCGTCTCGCGTGACGACCGTCCATTTGTCGTCAAGCACAGAAACCTCCGGCCGCCCGAGATTCACCATCGGCTCAATCGCCAGCGTCATGCCAGAACGTAGCATTGGCCCGCGCCCAGCCGCCCCGAAGTTGGGAACCTGAGGATCCTCATGCAACTCCCTGCCTATGCCGTGCCCCACAAATTCGCGCACAACCGAACAGCCTGAAGCCTTGGCCGTTGTCTCTATGGCGTGCGAAACGTCTGACAGCCGCGCCCCGGGCCGCACCGCATCAAGCGCCGCCGACAAAGCCCGTCGCGTGGCTTCAACCAGCCGTATCACATCTGGGTCCGTCACCCCCACCATCACCGTTGTTGCGCTGTCACCATGGAAACCATTGTAAAAAACCCCGACGTCAAGGCTTACCACATCACCGGGCATGATGACGCGCTGCCCCGGTATCCCGTGTATCACCTCGTCGTTGACAGAGATGCACATCGCCGCAGGATACCCGCGGTACCCCAGAAACGACGGACGAGCACGCATGTCCGCGATCATTTTCTTTGCCAGTTCATCAAGTTCGCCGGTGGCAACACCGGGCTGGACCGCAGCCGCCACGCAACTCAAAACCTCGGCCGTCATGCGGCAACTGACCCGCATGCCTTCAAGCTCCGACGCGCTCTTCAAAGGTATCTTCATGACAATGCTTGCCGCGTCATACGCACAATGTCATCTATTCGCCCCGCCCCGTCAATCCGACGCACCAAACCTCGCGAACCATAAAATTCTATCAGAGGCACTGTCTGCTCCTTGTATACTGAAAGCCTGTTCTTGACCGTCTCGGGATTGTCATCCTTGCGCACCACCAATCCGGTCCCGCACACGTCGCAAATGCCCTCGACCCGCGACGGGATGTTTCGGATATGATACCCTGCCCCGCACTTAGGACAACCTCGGCGTCCCGCAATACGCTCGACAATAATCTCGTCTGAAACCTCAAGCAATACCACGGCGGTCAGTTCCGCGCCGCAATGCCCCGCCACGCCATCCAGAATCTCGGCTTGCGCAACCGTGCGGGGGAACCCGTCGAGCAACACGGTGCATTCGCCCTTAATGCCGCTGACGTAATCCCCAATCATCTGCCCGATGATCGCATCAGGCACCAGCTCGCCGCGCTTCATGTAACCCTCGGCTTCCACTCCCGCAGTCGTTTGACGCTTTACCGCATCACGCAGCAAGTCTCCGCTCGATACATGACGCAATTTTTCGTCAGACTCCGAAAGCCGACTGGCGATAGTGCCCTTGCCAGAACCCGGCGCACCCAGAAAAATAACTATTTTCATAACGGCTTTTTAATTTAGCAAACCCATTCCCCTCCACGCAACTCATAAGGTGCGATTGCAAAATGTTGCAATCGCCAAGAGTCAGTAGCCGGGCTTCAGTATCCGCAGATATTTCTCCGTCCCGTAAGGGAAATCCGACGGCACGTAATTCAGCACGCGCGCTTGACAAAGGCTGTAGGCCCGCCTGAAGTGCAGAAATATCCACGGACACTCTTCGCGCACAAGCGCTTGCGCCCGCGCCCAATAAAAGTCACGTTCAGATGCGTCCGCGGCTCGGCAGGCCGCCTCGTAAAATCGATCGAATTCGGCATTAGTGAAATTCGTCCGGTTGGGCCCCGGTGAAACGTTCCTGCCATAAAAAAGCTGCAAAAAATTCTCCGCGTCAGGATAGTCCCCCACCCATCCTATACGAAACATCTGACTCTGCCGACCCGATACACGGCGCAGGAAAGTCGGCCAGTTGTGGTATTGCGGCTTAAGCGCGATGCCCACCCGCTCAAGAAAAGCCACCAGCAGCTCAGTGGACTCGCGAATGTCCTGCGACGTGCGCCCTAAATCCAACGTCAACTCCAGCCTGCGCCCGGTCCGCGGGTCAATACCCTCAGGATAACCGGCCGTGCGCAGTAGTTCCCTGGCTTTCTCCAGATCAAAAGCATACGGGAACTGGCTCTCTAGGCGTCCTTCAATCCCAGGCGGCACCGGGCCGTCGCATGGCAACACCTGATTGTTTAAAAACCGCACCCAGGCTGAATTGTCAAAAGCGCAGTTCAACGCCTGCCGCAAGGCCCGGTTGCTCCCCAACACCGGATCTTCCATGTTGATGCCGACGTACGCCACCTCTAGCGTCGGCATGGAATGCAGTCTTACGCCGCGCTCGCTCAAGCCGCTCGCCAACGCACCGTCCGCACCTATCACCGCATCCCAGTTGTCGCGGGCTATCTCTCCGAGAAAATCCAGCTCGCCCGCCAGGAAACAGAGCCACTGCGTCGAGCTGTCGTCAATCACCCGATAAACCACCTGGTCGAAAGGCTGAGTTCCCGAGCCCTTGCCCGCAGCCTCCGCCACAGCCCAGCCACGCCACCCGGCGTCGCGCTCAAATGTCATCTGGTGATTACGCCGCCATGCCGCCAGACGGTACGGTCCGGTGCCGACCGCCTGACTTCCGAAATCCTCGCCGTAAAAATCCACTGCCTCGCGCGGCACCACCGCCGTGTAGGCCATCGCCATGTACCAGATGAACTGGTGCGTGGCCCTTGTCAGCTCAATACGCACCGTTCGTTCGTCCAAAGCCTTCAGCCCAGCAACCTCAAAGGCATAATCCGTGGCAGCTCCAGTCAAACTGGCATCCGCGAACCCCCGCATCCCCGTGATCGTATCCTCCACCAGCCACGCACCCGGCGATGCCACCCGCCGGTCAGCCAAACGCTTTAGCGAGAAAACAACATCTTCTGCAACAACCGGCCTGCCGCGCGCCGCGCCGCCTTCGCCGACCCCGAAACAACGGTCAGGCTGAAACTGCGCCGCGGGGTGTATGCGGAACACATAGACCAGCCCGTTGGACTGCACCTCAGGCAAGGATTCGGCCAATCCCGGCACCAGACGATAAGGACGCGCCGCGTAATCGAACTCCAGCAGCGGCTCATACACAAGCTGCACTGCCCGCGCGGCATACAATGACGCCGCAGCCGCAGGATCCATGCTCGCAACCCGATCCATGCTGCGCCGGAACACCGTCTCGCCGCCTGCCGCCAGCGCCAACATCCCTGCCGCGCCACATATCTGCCAACCTCTCACCACCTGCTAACTCCTAATTTCTAACTTCTAACTTCTAATTTTATTGTCCCCGCCGCCACCGCCGGATGCAGATAGATCGGCATAGGCTCCCTCACACATGCGTCAGGCTCCGAAAGTGCCAGACGCCCCAGATCAATCACATCGGGAAACACATCCTGCCGCACCAGACGCTCCTCCGGAAATGCCTCAGCCAGAACGTGCCCCAAACGTGTCCACTCCGGCGAGACAATCCGCGTGCCGTCCGGCACAGCCCCCGCCAACTCACCCGCCGTGGTCAGCGTGAAGTCATCACCTGTGTGCCCCGGCAAGCTTCCGTCCGCCATACGCACCCGCGCCGCAGCCCTGTCCACCATGTAGGTCACGCACCAGACACGTCCGCGCCGCGCGTCTCCCACCACCGTTACAGCCTCTGCACCTTGCGCCTGCCCCAACGCCAGTGCTGCCGCGCTAGCCAACCCGCATACCGGTCTTTCGCCCGGCAGCGCCATGCCTTGCAATGCCGACAAACACGCACGTATGCCGGAAAAAGAACCCGGCCCTAACCCGCAGATAAACCGTCCGATATCGCCCATTTCGATCCCAGCATCCGCCAAAGCTTGCCCGGTCTCGGCAAGCCACTCCGGAGCGCGCGAGGGCTCGGCCTCCCATTTTTTGACACACACAGCCGCGCCGTCTTTGAACACCGCCAAACCGGAACGCCCCGCCGAACGGTCTGTCACCAAAGTCAACATGTCTTCCCCCATAATTAGAGCTCGCTCTGCTCAACCAGCAAATCCAGAGGTGCCAAAATTTTTCCGCCCTCCGCCGCATACGGCTTATCGCCGAAGTTTACGGTCACTCGAACGCCGTTTGCAAAAAACGTCTGCTGCACACTGCGATCCGACGTCAGCATCCGGTGGTCAACCATCTCGTGATACCCGGTCAAATGCGCCACCGTCGCCGCCGTCTTGTAACTCTCGACAAAACGCTCCTTCTGCTCGCGCCAGCCGCGCAGAGTGAACATGTACATAGGAGGTGTGCCGTACAATGCGTTGAACAGGTCGCGCTTGCGCCAGACCGCCGGCAGCTTGTTGTTGTAGTCACCCCAATACCACTGCGCCACAACACAGTCGTGATAAACCAGCTCCCACAAAGGCAGGCGGTAAGCCTCGCCCACCTGATACTTGCCGAGATTCTCAGGCACCTCGTCCCAGACCCGCAACATATCCCGTCCGGAATCCGGAACCCGGTAAGGCCCCAGACTCAGCATCCCCTCGAAGTAGTCACAGTAAGGCACCGCCGCCTCATGCCCGGTCTCGCTGCCGCAAACCATCCCAAACTCCTCCGAAACCAGTTTCAACAACTCCATCTTGTAATGACGGCTCTGCGACCGCGTCATAGGATGATCAGGATGATAGCATTCGAACCA
>JAQVQN010000076.1 GCA_028701555.1 Kiritimatiellia bacterium
AGGCAAGCGCTCGAATGAGCCGCAGTCGAGGGTCACAACAAGGTCGAAACGTCGTCCGGCGAGCAAGTCCGGATGGACAAGGTGTTCAATGCCTTTGAGAAATGAGGGGCCGCCCAGGGTTTTGCTGTCAGCCGTGGCAATGGCTCTTACTCCGGCGTTTTTGAGCAGATGAGCCAAGGCGATCATGCCGCCGAGCGAGTCGCCGTCAGGTCGCACATGACCGGTGACGAGAATGCTTTTGGCCTTTGCAATGGCTTCAATAATCTCAACGGGCTTTGCCTTGCGAGTTTTTGTTTTTGCTGTCATTGCGCTTTTAGTCATCTGACCTGCCCGTTACCTGAAACCAGATATTTGTAGGTCGTGAGCTCTTCCAGTCCCATAGGCCCGCGGGCGTGCAGTTTGTCGGTGCTGATGCCCATCTCGGCACCCATGCCGAACTCGCCGCCGTCCGTGAAGCGTGTGGAGGCATTCACATAAACGGCCGCCGAGTCGACTTCCTTCAGAAAACGCTTAGCGTTGCGCATGTCGGCAGTGATGATCGCGTCAGAGTGGTGCGAGCCGTACTTGTTGATGTGGGTGACGGCATCTTTCAGGTTCTTCACCACCTTGACGGCTAGAATCAGGTCCAGGTATTCTGCGGGCCAGTCTTCCGGCATTGCGGCTTTGCAGGACGGCAGCACGGCAATGGTCTTGGCACAGCCGCGCAGTTCCACGCTGCGCCGCGCGGCCATATCATGCAGCGCCGGAAGGAAGGCTTGAGCGATATCCTGATGCAAGAGCAGAGTTTCGATCGCGTTGCAGACTCCGGGACGTTGGCATTTGGCGTTTTCCACAATGGCAAGGGCCTGGGACAGATCGGCGGAGGCATCCACAAAAACATGGCAGACACCCTTATAGTGTTTGAGCACAGGCACCCGGGCGTGCTCTACAACGGCGCGGATTAGCGATTCGCCGCCGCGCGGGATGACGACATCCACGCGGTTGTCCATCTGCACCAGTTCGCGCACGGCATCGCGATCAGTTGTTTCGATTAATTGCAGGGCGTCCTTGGGCATACCGGCGTGCTCTCCTCCCTCGCGCAGGGCGCGGGTGATAGCGATGTTGGAGTTGATTGACTCCTTGCCGCCGCGCAGGATCACGGCATTAGAGGTTTTGATGCACAAGACTGCGGCATCGGCGGTAACATTCGGACGGGACTCGTATATGATCGCCACGACACCCAGCGGAACGCGCTTTTTCTCAATCACCAAGCCGTTCGGCCTGATGCGTTTCCAAATCTTTTTTCCGACAGGATCAGGCAAAGACGCCACCTCGCGGATGCCTTTGACCATGCTGTCAATGCGGGCATCATTAAGGGTCAGGCGGTCGATCATGGCTGCTGAGAGATTCGCTGTTGCGGCCTGCTCTAGGTCTATTGTGTTGGCGGCTTTGATCAGTTCACGCTGTCGGTCCAGGGTGTCGGCCATGGCTTGCAGCACAAGGTTTTTCTTGGCAGTGGACAGGCGCACCATCCGGCGCGAAGCGACTAAGGCTCTGTCTCCAGTCTGCCGGATGTTATCATGAAGCGTCATTGTTGCTCTCCGTGTCCATACGTGGTTCCAGACTTGGGTTGCGGTCTACGATAGTATAATCATTTTCATGCCTACAGTGCGCTGCTCAAGATAAGTGTCCCGACATCTTTGCCCGCGACTGTGTTGGTTAGCACCTTGTTATTGCGTCCGCCGGCGATCACCACGCCGCACCCGGCCTTAACCGCGATTTGCGCGGCGTGCAGTTTTGATTGCATGCCTCCCTTGGAAAGCCCGCCTGCGGCTAGTGGCTTGACCAGTGCAAACGCTTCGGTCAGGTTGTCGATGCATTTGACCCGCTTACCCTTAGCGTCCAAAACACCGTCTACCGTACTTAGGATTACCAGCAAATCCGCACGTGCGAGCTTCACTACCAGCGCGGCCAGATAATCATTGTCGCCTAGTGAAAGGCCTGCCTTGATCTCCTCGTCCGCCACCACATCATTCTCATTGATGATGGGTATGACATTATGGCGGATCAGATGCTCCATGGTGCGCTTGGCGTTGGCGAAGCGGATGCGGTGTTGGAAATCCGCATGTGTCAGAAGCACCTGACCGATCATGATTTTCTCTAGCTTGAACAGCGCTTCATAACGCGCCATTAGTCGTGCCTGGCCAACGGCAGCGCACATCTGCAGATCCGGTACGCTGGTCGGGCGTGACTTTAGCCCCAATGCCTCCACGCCCGCGCCAATCGCCCCAGACGATACCAGCAGAATCTCGTAGCCTTGACGTTGCAGATACGCGAGTTGCTTGACCAGGCTTTTGATGATCTGGATGTCTGGGCGCCCTGAAGCCTGGGTTATGACACGCGTTCCGATTTTAACTACAATTCGTCGGGCTTCCGGCAAAAACTCACGATAACGGATTTCAATGTTCATAAGCTCTTTCAAATGGCTGAAGGTAAATATTTTACGGTAAGCCTGAATGAAATGCAAGCGGACGGCTGTTGCGGGTGCGATTCCAATTGGAGCACATTCAGCTTATCTTACGGTGTGGCAGCCGGTTCTCCATTTGCGGGAATTAGGAAGTGCAATACTTGACAGATGAAGGTCGTGCGTCATGCGAATGAGACGAGGTTTTGTTCGCGCAGACTGAGGTAGCCCGGGGAGGTATCAGAAGGCTTGCCGATGATCAGGTGGTCGACCACGCGGATGCCGATGATGCGTGCGGCTTCGATCAGGCGGCGTGTTATGTCGAGGTCTTCTTTGCTGGGTGTAGGGTCGCCTGAGGGGTGGTTATGGGCAAGGATCACGGAGGCGGCGCTGTAGCGCACGGCCTTGGTAAAAACCTCGCGCGGGTGCACGGGGCTGGTGTCGAGCAGGCCGCGGGAGGTTTCGACCGGTTGTCCGATCAGGCGGTTTTTTGTGTTAAGCAGTAGTGCCCAGAAAATCTCCTGCTGCAAACCGCGCGCGAGCGGAGCCAGCAGGCGGTAGGCGCTTTCCGGGTCGCGTATCGGCGGGTCGTCATTGCGTTTTTCAAGCTGTCGTCTGTGCTCCGTGACACGACGGCTGATTTCAAGGGCGCAGGCTAGTTCCATGCATTTAACCTTGCCCAAACCTTTGATGCGCAAGCTGCGTAGTTCCTCAAAGTCGACTTGGCAGAGCTTGTCGAGTCCTTGGTAACGCCGAAGCAGCTCGCGCGCCATTTCGGTGACGTTCTTGCCGGGCACGCCTGAGCGCAGGATGATGGCCAACAGAACCTCGTCAGGTACGTTGGCTGCTCCGCGGCGTTGGAACTCTTCACGGGGACGCATCTCCTGCGGCAGTTCCTTGACGGTTAAGGGCGTTTCGGAATAAAAGGACTTATCAGACGGATATGAGTTTTGCAGGTCCATGTTCTCTCCATGTTTTAAGGACACGTTCCGCCACACAGGCGGGCGGGTCGGAGTCCATTATGTCGATCCATACGGCCTGGGCTTGGTGGCGGAACCAGGTTTCCTGACGTTTGGCAAGTTGTCGCGTGCGGGTAACGGTTTTTTCGATGGCCGCCTCCAAGGAGAGATTGCCTTCGATTAAGGCGCGCACCTCGGCGTAGCCAATGGCATGGGCTGCGGTGGGGGACCATTGCGGGAAAGCATGACACAGGCCGCGCACTTCCTCGACGAATCCTTGCCTGAACATTTCGGCGACACGGCGGTGGATACGCGCGTGCAACTGTGCGCGTGGCAGGCGCAACACAGCGATCAACGGCACTTCGCGTGGGTGAGACCAGTTTGCGGGCAAACCGCCTGTGGAGTCGATGTGCTCCAAGGCGCGTATCAGACGCCGCGGGTTATCGGGGTCTGCCAGTTTGTTCAGGATCTCGGGCGCACGGGCGGAGATGGCTTGGCGCAGGGCTGTAATACCGCCGCTTTCGAAAGCCGCATGCCAACGCGCACGCGCGTCAGGATTGGCGGCGATGCCCTCAAGTCCTTGGGTTATGGCTTTGATGTAGAGACCTGTGCCGCCAGCCACGATCAGGCGGCAGCTTGGCGCGGCGTCGAGTGAGGCGGTAGCGCGGGAAACGTCGGCCAGCCACATTCCGGCACTGCAGCTCTGGTCAGGCGTTGTCAGGTCGAGGCCTAAATACTTGACGCTGCCGCGCTCCGAGGGCGGCGGTTTGGCGGTACCGATATCCATGCCTTTATAGACCGACATCGCGTCAGCCGAGATGATATCGCAATCCAGTCTTTCGGCAAGAATCTGCGCTACGGCGGATTTGCCGGAGGCTGTCGCGCCAGCCACTATCCATGCGTGTGCCATAGCTTCACTGCGGTTGCGCAGGGGTGTTTACGTCAGATTTCCCCTTGCGCAGGTCATGGTGCCATTGAGTTAACACGAACAGAAAAACCCCGCAGCAGATGGCGGCGTCTGCCACGTTAAAGGCTGGGAAGTGTGCGCCGCGCCAGTGGAAATCCAAGAAGTCTATGACGTACGAGTGCAGAACGCGGTCGATCAGGTTGCCGATTACTCCGCCTAAAATCAGTATCATCGTGAACGGGCTTAACCACAGGTGTTCAAAAAGATGTTTCCTGTGCCATATCAGAAATATCAAGGTGACAATCGAGAAAGATATGAGCAGATATTGTCTGCCCGCCAGAATGCCCCAAGCCGCGCCGCTGTTTTCGACATAACTGAGATTGAAAAAACCGTTTATGACAACAACCGAACCCATTGGTTTGAGACGTGTTACGGCCAGGTATTTCGTGGCTTGGTCAAGAGCCACCAGCATTACGGTAATCAGGGCGACGCGCATTGGCCCCTCTCAACGACGGCCGAGCTGATAGCGGCTCTGCTCGATCTCGGATTGGCAATTGATGCAGTTTTTTGCGAAAGGCAGAACTTTTAGCCGCGACTTGCCAATGAGGGCTCCGCACATGTCGCAAATCCCATAAACGCTTTTTTCGATCGCGCGCAGCGCCTCGTCGATACTGGACACTATCTGCTGCTGGGTGCCGACTTGCGCCAGCGTCTGAAGTCGGATAAAGGCATCTGTGCCCTCCTCTTCAAGGTTGACTTCGTCGTTACGCTGTAAGGCCTCGTTACGCATGGAACCCGACTGTCCGGTTATGCGTTCACGCATCGCAAGCAGTTCAATCCTGAATTGCTCGAGATCCTTATGGTTGAAACGATGATCTTTAATTGGCGCTGCTGCGGAACCAGTCGAACTGACTTCTTTGGCGGAGGCTAACAAGGCTTTTTTGGGGAGAGGTTTCTTTGCCATTTTTGGTGTAGGTGTTTTCGTCGCTGCGACTTTCTTCGGTGTTGGTTTTGCAGTGGCTTTAACCGTGCTTCCTTTAGTCTTAGAAGCGGCGACTGCTTTGGCTTTAGGTGGGCTTACCTTTTTGGCGGAAGCGCTTTTAGAATTCCTGTCGAGCACTTTCTTTGATGCGGTTTTTACGGGCGTTTTCCGAACGTTTTTCGCGGATGCTCGCACTTTTGGTTGCTTCTTAATCGCCATAGGTTTTACCCTTTCATTGCCATCAAAGTCATACTCTTTGATTTCTTTTGTGCAAATAGTATACGTGGTTGCCAGTAGAAAACAAGCGGGAAAACAGGGGTGCGATGTCACAGCGTAAAATTGCACCCAACAGGGGACATCAATCGGGCTGACGCATGATCCAAGCGCGAATAGCTTCACCGGGCGTTTCCACGGCTTCCAGTGTGGCGGCGATTTCGCCAGAGGCGCTCGGCACCATGACGCTTTCGCCGGGCTTTTTTCCGTTTAGGCACATTGCTAGACGGCTTTTATTCGAGATAATATTAAGTTGCTCATCGCGGTCCCATTCGCCCAGAATGGTGTAGGTCAGTTTTGAGCCTTCTGCCGTCGCGATACTGACAGTGGTGCCGGGGCCGGCTTGCTCGCAGGATGCGTTTGCAAAGTCGGTACCTTGCACATTCTGCATGTCCATTTGCATGGCGGCTTGCTTTTGCAAAAGTTGACGCTGCAGATCCTTAGCAGCCTGATACTCGAAATTCTCGCGCAGGTCGCCGTAACTGCGCGCGGTCGCGATGTCCTGGCTGTTTCTTGGCATTTCGATCTCCACAAGCCGTTTGTATTGCGCTTGCCGTTCTGCCAGCGAATGCCAAGATGTCCAGCGCTTCGCGTCCTGTTCCGGTATGGCAACGGTTTTCTTGCTGCTGGTCAGCGAAGGGTCGAGTTTGAGCATGCGCCGCAACAGGGAGTGGTGAGTGGAGGGATCCCAAGCGGACGAAGCTTGTATGCGTTCGAAAAGAAACTGCCGCTGCTGGGTGTCGAGCTCGGCGAAGACATCCTCGAGCCACTTGGCGTTAGCAAAGAGCTGCTTCAGGTTGTTTTGCATGCGTAAAGATTCGCCGGAAAGCCTGCTTTCCAGAAGCAAGACGGCGTGGCCGAGCAGTTCGCTCAAGGGCGGCAAGGGCCAGTTCAGCGTCTTGCGATTCCGGAAAATCCAGTTTACCAGCGTGGGCGGAGCTTTCGGCTGCGCCAGCAGCTTGCGGCACACGGTGGTCGCTGCGGGGCTGTCGCGCAAAATGTTAAGAACTTCGTTGAGCAAAGAAAACGGCATCTGCGGCAGAGAATCCAGCATACGCATCGCAGCCCCAGCATCGCCATCCAGCAGGAATTCAGACATGGCTGCATTGTCGCGCACAGTCATGGCTTCCGAAGCTTTGATATAGCGTTGATTTTCCCAAAGGTGTTCGCGCATAACGTTGGCGGGCGGCGTTTTGAAGCCAAGCCGGTTTACGGTTGCGGCGACTCTGGCGTAAAGTGCCGCATCGGTATTATGGGCGGCTTTGACAGCAAAGGCCAGGCGTTCGCCTACAATATCACGGCTGGCCTGGTCCAATTCCGGAATGCGGTTCTCGCCTTCAAGTTCTAGCACGGATTCGAGTATTTCAGAAGGATCTTTAAGCTCAGCCAGATTTGCGAACCATGGGCCGGTGTATGATCTTTTTTCCAAAAGCAGACGAAGCGGTTCTGCCCGCTTGGCAGGAATCACGACCAGAGTGTCGTTTTTTAGCGACTTGCGGGCCGTGTCCCAGAATGTTTTCCACTCCTGCGGTTTCACAAAAGCGTGCCCTGTAAGGGTGGATTCCAGCTTGGCAACATTCATTTCGCCAAAGCATTCTAAGGCTAGCTTAACCAGTTCACCCGGTCTCTCCGCTATCATGCTTGCGATCTGCGCCGGGTTTTTGTGGCGCATAGTAAGCAGGTGGTCTTGACGGGCCAGTGCGATGGTTTCACATGCAGCCGCGAAAGTCATGGAATGGTTCGGTTTGCCTGTAAAGTCGAGAGCCACGCGTTTATAGAAACTGTCGACATTCTTGACGCAGCCGAAGCCCCATGCTGAGTCGATGACCAGTGTTCCGGGGGTGAGTGACAACAGCAGATCCACACGCCGGAACGATTCAGCCAGCGCTGTTTCGCCGAAGGCCGCAGAGTCGATTATGCCTGCTACCGTCCGGTCCTTGCTTGATTTTTTAAGTTTGTCGCGTATGCCCGCTGGTTTTAACGAAGGCATGAAGCGTTCGCCTCGGGCTTTAAAAAGCATAAGCAGACCGGGGAAGTCCTGTTTTTCGACTAGTTCCTGCATGAGAGTGTCTGCCCATTCATCTGCCTTGCTTTCGCCTTGCGTAGCCGCGCAGGTGCGGATCAGGGTCAGCATTTCAATGGTTGGCAGCGGTGCTGTCTCGAACAGAGCCAGGAAACGTTCTTCGAGCTGCTCGTAATTATCTTTAGGCTCCATGCTGGATAATCCTTAATGCGGTGTGGAAAAGCCGAAACTTATATCAAAAATCGGATTGTTTGCAAAGCTCGGGTGGGGCGGATTTGATTTGTGAAGTCGCATGCACCGATTCCCCACTTGCCGTAAGCGGATTATTTGAATATAGTTGAAGCGTCATGAAAACCATCGGTGTTGTAGCCAATTTTGAGAAAGAGCGCGCGGCTGATTCGATCCGTCACGTATCTTCAATGGCCAGCGGCATGGGCTTTGAGGTTTTTGCGGAGGAGCGCGCAGCGGCATTGTGCCCTTCGGAACGGGTTTGCCAGGTGTCTGAATTCTCGAAAAACGGCGTGGAGGCGGTGGTGGTGCTGGGCGGTGACGGCACCATGCTGGACGCCGCGCATAAGGTAGCTAGGCAGAAGCTTCCGCTGATGGGGCTTAATATTGGCTCTTTGGGTTACCTGACTAGTGTTGAGGAGCACCGTTTCGCGGAAGCCCTGCAGCAGTTGCGGGAGAATCGCTACGATGTGAGTCTGCGTTCGGCGCTTGCTGTCAAGATAGATCACTTGGACGGTTCTGAAGTGCTATTGTCTGATGCCTTGAACGATATAGTGGTTAGCCGAGGGGCTTCTGGCCGCGCGGTGGTGCTGGAACTGCTGCTGGACGACAAGCCCGTAACACAGGTTTTGTGCGACGGGATCATTGTGGCCACACCCACCGGCAGCACGGCCTACTCGCTGGCCACGGGCGGGCCGATCTTGTTGCCAGACACCCCGGCGCTGGTGATCAGCATGATCTGTCCGCATACGCTGACCTCAAGGCCGCTGGTGATACGCGACACGATAAAGATCACGATACACGCGCTGGCTTGTGAAGTGCCTATGATCGTCAGTCAGGACGGACAGGAAGACGAGCCTTTCTTTAAAGGCGATTCGGTAGTTGTCCGTCGCAGCGCAGAGGATATCCCGCTGATTGAGCTGCACGGCTACAACCCGTGTGACGTCCTGCGACGCAAGTTGGGGTGGGGGGGCCGCTGACGCCGGTGGCGTCAGGCGGCCGCCT
>JAQVQN010000077.1 GCA_028701555.1 Kiritimatiellia bacterium
ATTACGACGCACACGCCCATTCGGATCGCTGGCATCAGCAGGCTCATACAAAATCGGGCGCTCTATCAGCACCTGACCGTTGGTGGTCTGAACCGTCTCGGGGCAGGCCCACAATTCCACAGTGAAGCTGCGTAGCGCCCACTCTCCGCGCTGGTCGTTCGCAACCGTCTGCGCGGCAGACTGTACGCCGTCGAACCAGAGCGCCTGCCTGCGAACGGGATCGTCATGATCCTGCGGCGAAGAACTGATGTTGGATGACTGCATCAGCTCCACCTTGTCGCTGACACCGTCATTGTCGGTGTCGTACCCCTCGTTCTGCTCGAAGGCAAACATACTGAGATTCCTGGCTGCCATGCGGGACACCGTAGAGGCGTCGCCAGGCCAGAAGAACATGCTGCCGCCAAAGTAGTAGAAACGGCTCGTCAGACTCAAAGGCGACGAGTAGTCAGTCAGCCACATCGGCGACGGGTCGGTGTTGTAGTTGGCTGGCGCTGCCATGTCGACCTGCAGTTTTTCCTCAAGATTCAGCAGTCCATCGGCATCCGGATCGCACTCAGGCATACCAGCAAGCCACGGGTACTGGACAAAATCCATCGTAACGCTGTTAGTGTACCAATCGTTATAGGTCCAGTCGATCGTCGGAGCACCGTTCCTGAGATAGGAGCGCCTCAACCGGTCGTCCATCCCGTTCGCCAGGTTCCCGTGACCCAAGATCGGATTGAGCCCGTGGAACAGCTCGTAGTAGTCGTCCATGTTGTCGAGATCGGTGTCATGTTCGCGCGGGTCGGTGCTGGCATATACCTTGCTGTAGCCGATCGGCGGCAGGAACCAGAAGTTTGGCTGTTTATCGCCCAGCGGGTATTTAGCCACATCCCAAACGTTGGTTACTTCCTGCCACAGGTCTGACACGACAAAGCTGCTGTCTATCGGCAAGCCCGTGTTACCGCTGGGGCCGCCCGCAAAACCTTCGTCCGGGATGTCGTAGCGGAAACCGCGTACAGACTGCACCCAGTATTCCTGGTAGTTTCGCAGCCCGTCAAAGTCCCAGTCGCGGTCATGATCCTTCACCGTGCCGTCCATGCCGTTGGTGATGACAACACCGCTGAATGGCCCGTCGCCATCGGGAGCGGTTCCGGCGAACTCTGCCTCCCACTTATCAGGCAGACCGTCGCGGTCAGTGTCTACCGAGTTCGGGTTCAGTCCGCCGCCCTGAGTGCAGAGGGTCAGGCTGTCGCCGGGTTTTCCGTAGATGAAGGTGCGCTCCGCCAGATCGTTGAGTCCGTCACCGTCGGTATCCGTTACCCAGGGGTTCGACGGCCAGAACTTGTTAATCCACGGGCGGTCAGACGCTTGGAAGGTGATCGAGACCTCGCCGATGAAACTGCCGAGGCGGTTAGTCATGTTATAGAAAGCCTCGTTGGTATAGGCCGCCGAGGAATCAGTCCCGGCGAACTCGCGCCGGTTTACAAGCTGATCTCGCGAATTATCTACGGGATGATCCCACGCCCCGTCCAGATGGTTCCACGGCGAGATGCGGAAGCCCCGGTTGTTTTCCACGGTCAGGTCGGTTCGCGGAGCAACCGCGACATACAACTCCCAACCGTCAGGCATGCCGTCGCCGCCATCTTTGGTGATGTCCGTGTCAGGAGTCAGCGGGTGCGTTGAGTAACGCTCCCAAGCCTCGGCAGTGGGGGGCATGGATGCAGTGGCGCCGTCCAGACGCAGCTCGGACATGAACTTCAGCAGTCTGTATTCGTCCAAGGAGGTGAAAGGCTTGGTGTTCGGCGTGTTTGCCGCCCACGACGGGAACCGGTCGTATTTGGGCCAACGGTTCACCGAGCTGGCCCAAGCCGTGCGCGGGTCGAATCCGAACTCGCTGGCCACTTGGAAGTGCAGCAGCAAGGCATTCGTCTGAACGACGGTTGCCACAGTCGCACCTGCGGGCATGGCATACGGCAAGCCCACGGCCATGAGGTCATTGTCGGTGCCGTAGTTATATAGAGCTGTGAAGTTTCCGTTGGTATCCGCTACCTCCGCGCCGATGCCCAGCACCATGTTGGTTGTCACACCGTCGCTCAGCACTACTGCCACCAGTTGCCGGGGCACAAGGGCATACGCCATATGGTCGCCGTCAGGGTTTCCGTAAGCGGCGGTCGAGCCGTCGCGCGGATCTAGCGGATTCAGGTCGCGGCGCCACTCCCATCCGTCACAGATGCCGTCGCCGTCTGTGTCCCAGTGCGTGGGATTGGTGCCCAGGTTCAGTTCTTCCAGATCGGTGAGGCCGTCGTTATCGAAGTCACGTGTCTGCCAGTCCGCCGCTGTGCTGGAGGGATGAAACGCTTCGGCTATCGCCGATGTTTCAATGAAGATGCCTCTTGTCACATTATTCGGATCATAACGCGAGCCGGTCAATTCGTCGCCCGTTTCTTTCTCGCCGTCAGCGCCGAATGAAGCCGCGTGCCAGAACCAGTACTCCCATCCGTCCGGCATACCGTCGCCGTCTGAATCGGCCAAGACCGGAGAGGTGCCAGGCTCGTCAAGAGGTTCACGCTCATCGCTGATCATCAGCGACCCCTTCAGGCGGTTCAAGCCTTCATGTTTACCGCGCACCTCGGCAAAGGCTATAAACGGCTCGCCGGTGGGGCGGAAATCAAATGTGCCATCAACGCCAAGCGGATTTTCGGGGTAGAAGTCGCCAACCGGTGTGCCGCCTTCTTCTTTGTCCAGGTCGTCGTTGAAATTATCCAGACGTTGCAGCCATGACGGCGTGCCGCCTTCATTGCCGCCATCATCCGTGTTGGCCGCTATTTTGGACAATATGTACATGGCCGTATCGTCGGGAATGCCATCCTTATTGATGTCGCCGACGTTGTCTGACTGTATCCATTCGAGACTGAAGATCGCCCTTATTTTGCGAATCTCGGCATCGGTGGCACCGTCCGCAGCGATGTTCGGCAGAGCAACGTTCGCAACATTGGCAGCGGTCGCCGGCGATAGGTCTTCTTCCGCAAGCCCTTGATCTGTGCCGCCCTCCCAGCACAGGAAGAAGCTGTCGTGCCGTAATGGCCCTATTGCCGTGGGATTAGGCACGCCGTCACTGTTGTAGCTGGTGACGAAATAGGTTCCGGAAATATCAGTCTTGTACGGAGAGGCCTCTAGCGAGGCGGTTGATGCCCCGGCCGGATAGCGGAAATAATACACGTCGCTGTAGTTGTCAGAGCCGCTCGGCATCGTCTGCCGCGGAATCACCGTGCCGTACCCTATGCCGCCGCCGGTGTTGTTGAGCTCCGTCACGCTCAAGCGTCCGACCGTTCCGGCCCCGTAGTAGCCTGCTGGATTCGGACCGACCGGCGTGACGTTCAATGCCTTAGCGGCCCGCACTGTTATAATGATCTGGCGGTCGACAATCCCGCCGTCTTTGTCGCGCACTACGATCTGAACGTTATTAGGGCCGGCGGACGTGTAGGTGTGCGTCACACTGCCGTTCGCACCCGTATACGTGTCCTCTTCGCCGTCGCCCCAGATCCACGTAACCTGCAACGTGGGTTTGTCAGCAGTCGCGTCATTGACCGCCCAAGTGAAGATCTTGGCCGATGACACAACCGCCTCTGAACTTGTGGTTGTGCTGAGAAAAAATGGGTTTTCATTACGGATGCGCACATAGCCGGGCCGCAGCACAGTGTAGAACGCTTGAGCCGATGCAGTAGCATTCACAGTCGGCGTGATTTTGAAACCGGTGTTTCTGGAAATCACTGTGCCGTCGATGCTGCTGTAGTCGATTTCCACGCTGCCCTCAAGCTCGCCAGCCGGAATTGTCACTGTGTAGGCCGTCAGATTCAGTTCGCCGTTAAGGGGGCTGGTCGCCGGCGTCACGCCCAGATTGACCGTGACCGCTTCGGCGAACGGTGTCGACAGCCTGACGATGACTTGTTCAGGCGTGCCGGCTGCGGTTTCCGAAATCTCATTGCCGGGGGCGATCACCTCGACTGTCGGAGGCGGCCCCACCACGACCGTGAATTCGATCTCGTCGGAAAATCCGCCGTCTTTGTCCTCGGCCTGTACCCTGACCCGGTGGGTACCCTGCACCAGATAGGTGTGCGAGACACTGCCGACAGCGCCGGTCACTGTGGTCAGCGGCCCGCCCTCGGTAAAGCGCCAGTGCACCAGCATCGTGTCCAGATCCGCAGCGACATCATTTACCGAATAGTTGAAATCATAGGGCACTCCCGAGGGAATCGGGCCTAATTCAACGCCGCCTGATGGCATCGTGATCTGCGGCGGCTGGTTGTTCACATAGATCGTTGCGGACTGCATGTCGGTATAGTGGGAGGCAGCGGCAGCGTTGGTCACCACCGGCATAATCTCGACACCGAATGACTCGGTGTCTTGCGTACCGTCTTTCAGACTGAACCGGATCTGCGTGACTGTTTGCGTCGTTCCGGCGGAGATTTTGATCCCGGTTGAGGAAAGCAACAGATTGGTCTGGCCTACCGGCACGGTGTCAAAGCGAACAAAGGTGTCTTCAGAAATAGAATCGGAGAGATAAACATGAAAACGTCCTGTGTTGTTCACGTTTGTTTCCCCGTATTCATAGAATTCGGGCACCACACGCACACTTGGCTTGGGTTCGGGAGCAACAACGATCACGGTGAACTGTATCTCAGCGGAAATACCGTTGTCTTTGTCAGTGGCCTTGACTTTGACCACCTTAGTACCGTTAGACGCATAGCTCTTCAAGACCGTACCGGTCGAGCCGCTGACATTCGTGGTGGTGCCGTCACCGAAGATCCATTCCACCGTCATGCCCGATTGCCTGTCAGCCAAAACGTCATTCACCATCCAATTGAACGGGTGCGGCTCGCCGCGCGTGACCGTGATCTCATCCGTGCTGAGCGGATTGATAATCGCAGGTACCGTGTTCTGCACGTACACCCTGCCGGTGCGGGTGCGGGTGTAGACCGCCGCCGCCGCCGCATTCGTGATCACCGGAGTTACCACGATGCCGGCCCCGGCGCTCCACACCGTGCCGTCCGGAACATTGAAAAAGACCTCCGAGGATGATGTCGCCCCTGCCGGTATGTCCACATATATAGGCGATGCGAAGAAACTGAGATTTGTCTCGCCAGCCTGCAGGTTGCTGAGATCCAAACGTACCGTCATGGGCCCAGTGTAGGATTGGGACAGGTCGACATATAGCGAGCCCGCATTGAACGTGTCGGTTTCACTCAAGGTAGCAATGTCTGTGCCGCTGGACTTCATCCTGATCGAGACGGTCGGATCTGGCGCAGCCGTCACGGTGATGGTACGCTTGATGAAGTTGGTTACCCCCACACTGCCGTTGTTCTGGTAGTCCTTTGTGCGCTGTAGGAATATTTCAGCCACACCCGGCGAAACGCCGAAAACCGGGAAGTCAATTTCGGTCGTGCCTTGCGGCATGCTGACCAGCAGCGGATCTCCCGGGCTCGTGCCTAGGCGCACGTTGTTGCTGGGCGACCACACGTAGAAATCCACCACGTTGCCAGCCTCGACCGGATTCACGGTCGTCACGCGCCAGTTGACCGACTCTGTAGCAGCCACCGTGTTGGGCGAGAGGACGTTGTCAAAAGCCAATGTGCGCAAGACCACCTTGGCCTTGCTGAAATCCTCGTCAAGGATGTCGCCGACGCCCATCAACCCGGGATTATAACGCCAGACCGCATTGCTGGTGGTGGTCTCGTTGCGGATTTCCCAACCGTTCCAGTAAAACTCAAAGGCGTTGCCGGGCAACATGCCCGACCCCGAACTGCCGAAAATCTTCATGGGCTGCGCCATGTCGCCCGGACGCGCCCGGTAGCGGAAAACCGCCTCGGTCTTGTAAATGCCGCCGAAGTCACCCCGGTTCAGCGTGAACAGCGTGGCCCAGGCGATATCACCGTTGATCACTAGCCGCAATTGCGGCAGCAGCGCCTCGGTTCCGCCGATGCTGTGGCGCCGGAAGTCACCCCACAAACGGATCTTAATGTCAATATCCGTGCCTGACGACGTGTAGGTTGTGTTAGCCTGATCAGAATAAATGCTGACGATATCTCCGGCCGTCTGCGCGTTTGACGTCCCGCCCGATAACAGCGCACAGCAAACCGCCGCGGGCAACGCCCAGCTCTTAAACATCTCTTTAAAGCCGATCCTGTTCATGCTGACTCTCCTGTTTGTTCTCGTCCGTTTAGCATAGCTCATGTTTACAAAACCCACTTTCACCACATTAAAAAAGCTTCACTGCCGCCGCTCGGGCTCAATCGCCCGCGCCTTGCCGCCACGCACATCCTGCACCGCTTGCGCCTCCGCGTCCATGCGGGCGCGCATCATTGCTTTCGCTTCGGACTGTATGCGAGCCAACGCCTCCGCCGCCGTTTTCGCCTCAGCCTCCAGCCTCAGCCACTCTTCGTCTTTGCCTAAAGCCGCCCGCAGCGCCTCATCACCCGCATCCTCCGGCAAAGCCGCGCGCACACGCTCCATGCACTCCTGCTGACTTGCCGCGATACGGACGCGCTCGCGGGCTTGCGCCATCTGCCTGAACGCGCCATCCTTTAAACCCTCAATGTAAACCGCGTCAGCCGCACGGTTGGTCTGCACCAATGGCAGCTCCGGCTCAGCCGTCTCATTGCGCCGCTTGCATCCAAAAAAAAGAAAACAGCAAAAAACAACAGTTGACACCAACCAGCCGCACGATGCCCCTGACAGCATCGACTGATCTCTTTTAACAACAAAAAACCTCGAAAAACAGCTCATCAACAGCTCTTTCCGCCTTATTTTATCCACATAACCGTAAGATAAAGAACCGCAAATACAACACAACCGGATTTTTTGATATTACCATGATGAAAACCCAACGGGCAAGGTTGATTTTTATGTTGGCACAACCATTTTAATATTGTCTACAACTGTAGGCATGCGTTATATTAGACGCACTTATGACAGAAGACCGCACAAACAACGTTTCCGCAGAAACTTTGGTGCTCGCCTGCGGCGACAATCAGGAAAATTTTCTGAGGGTGCGCCGCACCAAGCTCTTGGTCATCAGCGGGCCGCTCCAGGGTCGCGAATTTGTAGTGAACCACGACACTTTCACCATCGGCTCGGGCAGCCATAACGACTTGGCCATCGGCGACTCAACCGTTTCTAAGCGCCACTGCGAGATCATCGTCGAGCAGTCCGGCTACCTGATCCGTGACCTAGACAGCACTAACGGCACCTTCGTGCAGGGTGTGCGGGTCTCTTCAGCCCACCTCGCGCCGGGTTCGGAGATCCAGCTCGGCAAGACCCGCATCGTTTTCTGCCCGCTGCAGGACGCTAACGACATCCCCTTGTCGCCGAATGAGGCTTTCGGCAAGATGCTCGGCCGCTCAGTGCCGATGCGGCGCATCTTCTATCTGGCCGAAACCTATTCGCCCTCTGACGTGACGGTCATGATCACCGGCGAGACCGGCACCGGCAAAGAAGTCCTGGCCGAGGAAATCCACAACCACTCGACCCGCCGCGAAAAACCCTTCATCGTTATCGACTGCGCCGCAATCTCCAAGGAGCTGATCGAAAGCGAACTCTTCGGCCACGTCAAAGGCGCCTTCACCGGCGCCAACGCCGACCGCCAGGGCGCCTTCGAGCTGGCCGACGGCGGCACAGTCTTCCTGGATGAGATCGGCGACCTCTCCCCAGACCTCCAGCCGAAGCTGCTGAGAGTGCTGGAAAAACGCGAGATCCGCCGTGTCGGCTGCAACAAGATCCGCAAGATCAACGTGCGCATCATCTCAGCCACCAACCGCAATCTGGCCAACGAAGTCAATGAGAACCGCTTCCGCGAGGATCTCTATTACCGCCTCTCCGTGGTTCACCTGGAACTGCCGCCGCTGCGCCGCCGCCGCGAGGACGTGCCGCTGCTGGTCAAGCGCTTTCTTACAGACCTACACGGTGATGACGCCCTAGAACAGCTCGCCGATTTCGACCGCACCATGGATGTCCTCAAACGCCACGAATGGCCGGGTAACGTGCGCGAGCTGCGCAACCTGATCGAGCTGGCCTTCTATAGCGAACGCCGACCGGTGGACCTCAGCGCCTTCCTCAGCCTCGGCAACCTGCGCACCGGCCGCAAGAACAATGAACCGGAGGTGAACTTCGTCACCGACAAACCCTTCAAGGACGCCAAAAACGACTTGATCGAGGAGTTCGAGCGCACCTACCTGAACGACCTGCTGTCCCGCAACAAGCAAAACATTTCGCGCTCGGCCCGCGAGGCCGGCATCGAGCGAGCCTACCTACAGCGCCTGATCCGCAAATACGGCATGCGGGAGTGACAAGTAGAACAGGGTCAGAGTACCGGTTTCAGTGTATCTCGTCCGTCACGGGCGGAATGTACTCAGCTCCCTCGCGGTGCTCGATCAGCCTGATGGCTTTCCAGCGTCCCTTGTGCCAGCGCCACCAAAACCCGGCCGCGAGCACGCACACGTAGAACGCCAGCCAGAACCAGAGCTCGAGAATCCCGTGACCGCGCAGCAAAAGGTATAAGGCGCCTGGCACCAGGCACAACCACCCGCCCAGAATCATGTAGAACATTACGAAGCGTGTGTCGCCCGCACCCTTCAGAGCCCCGCTTAACACGATGCTGACCGTGTCGAAGAGCCCCCAGAGCGTCATCAGCAGCAGCATCGTGCGCCCCAAAGCCAGCAGCTCGTCAGTTGAGAAGGCAGCGTCACTTGACTTGAACAGCTCAAAATAACCGCGCGGAAACAGAAGAAAGGTGATGCCGATGGCA
>JAQVQN010000078.1 GCA_028701555.1 Kiritimatiellia bacterium
CCCGCCGCTGCGGCCAGTCCCAGCCCGGCCTGTTTGAAAAAAGTGCGTCTAGTTGTCATCTTCAGTCCTTTCCTGCAACTTGGCCAAAAGCCTTTGTATGGGGGTATGTGTGTTAGTGAGTATGTGAGGAAGTTTGAAACCCACACACCCACACACTCACGTACCTAAATTACCAACCTGTTTTTCCCCGGAACCCCGGCCGGCAGGCTCCCCTCTCAACTCTTCCCTCTTAACTTCTAACTCCTAACTCGGGTGAGAATTCAACTTGTTGAATTCTCACCCGCCCCCACTTCGTAACACCAGCCGTGCCGGTCCGGTATCTCGCCATACTGTATGCCCTGCACCGTCTCGAAAAGTTTCTGCAGGACCGGACCGCAGCCAGAACCGGTGTCGCCGATGCGGATAACCGTCTCGCCGCGTCGGATCTCATTGACCGGAGTGACCACCACCGCCGTGCCGCACGCCGCGATTTCGGCGAATTCTGCCAGCTCTTCAAAAGGCACCGGACGCACCTCTACCTTCAGCCCCATCTCAGCCGCTAAAGTTTTGAGCGTCTCGTTGGTCACACTAGGCAGGATCGAACGTGACTCTGGCGTCACATAACAGTGGTCGCGGGTTATACCGATGAAATTGGAGGTGGCGAACTCCTCGACGTACTTGTGCTCGCGCGCGTCGAGGTACAGCTCCACCGGGTACCCCTCTTCTTTAGCCCGCTCGTGCGCGTACAGGCTGGCCGCGTAATTGCCTGCGGCCTTGACATTGCCTACGCCCAGCGGCGCGGCACGGTCGTAATCGTCATAGATCAGTGCCTTGACCGGCTGCAAACCGCCCTTATAGTAAGCCCCGACCGGCACGACCAGCACGATAAAAGTGTACTCGCGCGCGGGCGCCACCCCGATCTGCTCGCCGGAGCCGATCAGCAGCGGACGAACATAGAGCGAACCGCCCGTGCCGTAAGGCGGCACGTATTCTTCATTGGCGCGTATCACGCGCTTGATTGCCTCCAGAAACAGCTCTTCCGGCACCTCGGCCATACACAGCCGGCGCGCCGTGACCGCCATGCGGCGGGCGTTGTCGCGCGGACGGAAGACCCGCAGACCGCCGTCTTTGCAGCGGAAGGCCTTCAGCCCCTCGAAGGCCGCCTGCCCGTAATGCAGGCACGCTGCGGCGATGTGCATCTTGAAAAACGGCTCTTCAACCAGCTCGCCTTCATCCCACTTGCCGTCGCGCCAGACATACCGCACATGACACCGCGTGTCCATGTACTTGAAACCCAGACTATTCCAATCGATCTTCTGCATACGCTTGCCCCTGTTAAGGCCGTGTTACCAGCACTTCAAAAAACCGCTGTAACTTTAACGTTTTTCACATGCAACTTGCAAGCCTGAGCACAAAAAAGACACGTTTACGACCTTCACAACGCCGCCGCAGCTTTGGTATATTGTGACACATCTGACACGGGGTCTGATTGTAAATGGTTAGACTCTTAAGCAAGGAGAGAATAATGACAGACGGTTTTCAGATTGTGGTTTGCGGCAGCCTGGTGCCTGATCCGCTACAGACATTGGAGCCTTTGACCACACCGCAAGGCCCTGGCTTGAAGAATGAATTAATGCTGCCTTCTGTGCTAGACCCCTGGTCGGCACACGCGCTTTTCGAGGCCGCCAACCTAGCCAAACAGATAGCTGGCAGCAAGGTCTATCTAGTTAGTCTCGGGCCCAAGGCCAAGCTGCAACAGTTGATGATGACTGTGGCTCAGAAGGTGCCTTTTGAACTGGTGGCGATCGACGGCAGCGCCAGCGGTTTCACGGACGCCCACGAGGCCGCTGCGGTTCTGGCCGAAGCGGTGGCGGCGATTCCCGGACTAGACAAGAACCGCCTGCTGGTTTTCGGCGGGTGCGCCTCGGCTTCGCGCGATGCAGGTGTCACCATGCAACTGCTCTGCGAGCGTCTCGCCATCCGCGACTTTTTCGCTGGCGTGGACGAGATCAAAGTTAAGCCGGACAGCTCTTTCGAGGTGCTGGAACGTATCGAGGGCGGACAGTACCAGGTTTCCGTCTGCAAAGGCGCTCCGGCGGTGCTGGCCTGGGCCACTGGCAACCTGCCCGAGCCGCCCAACAATCCGCAGGTCGGCATGGTCAACATGCGCGGAGTCATGCCCGCCCTGATGAAAGCCAAGCCCTCCAAGGTCGGAACCGGTGGCATCGCTTATGAAAAGACCGAGGTGCCCGCGCAGAAACGCGCCACACGCATCGTCAAGGATGTCGGAGCGGACCAGATCGCGGCGGAAATCGTGGAATGGATCAAACAGTAACGGCGGCAGCCGAAGCGTAAGAGAAAGATTTTAATATGAAGATTCTAGCACTGTTTCACACACAGGACGACGGCAGCCTGCCAAAAGCCGCGCTCGAAGTATTGACCACAGCCATGGCCATAAAGGAGCAGACCGGCGGAACGCTCGCGGTCGGCATACTCGGACAAGGCGCAGCCAACGCCGCCGAGACGGTCGCCGGGTGCGGCGCGGAAAGTTTCCTAACCGTGGGTTCGGAAGCTGTGGCGCAAGCGCGTTACGCCACCGACACTGCGGCGGCGACCGCCCTGATCCGGGATTCCGGAGCCGAACTGGTGCTGGCGCCGGGAACCGCGCGTTTCGCGCGCTGCCTGCCGGGCGCCGCGCACCGTACTGGTGCTCAAATCGATACCCACATCGTCAGCGTCAAGGCCGAAGGCGGCCAGGTACAGGCTCAGCGCTGGTTCTACCGCCAGCGTATCTTGGGCACATTCAGCCGCGCGGCGCGGCCGTGGATCATGCTGGCCGATGCAGGTGTCAATATGCCCTGGCATGGCGCGTCTGGGGCGGCTAGTCCCAAGGAAGTTGCCGTCGGTTTCTCCGACGCGGACCTGCGCACCAGCGTAACCGGCGTGCGTTCGCCCGCAGCTGACGCACAGACCATCAAGCCTGACGCGGCCCTGCTGTTCGTGGCAGGCGCGGGCTGGACCAAGAAGCAGAAGGATGGCCAGTTCCACATCGCCGAAGCAGGTGTTCTGATCCAAGACTTCCTGATTAAAGCGAAATCATCGCTGGGCAGCAGCAAGTCGCTGGTCGACCTGCAAAGCGAAGGCCAGGAGACGCTTAACTTCATGACCCACATGAATCAGGTCGGACAGACCGGCTCAACGCCGCGCCACGCCAAAGGCCTTTCAGCCTGTTGCCACGGCGAGGAGCCGCACGCGGTGGGCTGGCGCTTCATCAATGAACGCCGCGCCATCAACCTTGACCCTAACTGCGGCTGGGCGCAAGGCAAAGCCGATGTGGTCTATGTCGGCGACGCCTTCGAGATCATGGCCAAGGTCAACGCCCTGTTGTCGTGAACCACCCAGAGCAATATCTTCCAGAAGAGCGGCTGGTGGCTGCCGCGAAAGCGCGCCGCCTGAGCTTTGCCGTGGCCGAATCGTGCACTGGCGGCATGTTGGCGCAACGCATCACCTCGGTACCCGGCGCCTCCGCCATGTTTGCGGGAGGCGTCATCAGTTACTCCAATGACGTCAAGCGCGACTTGCTTGGCGTCGGGCAGGATGTGCTGGATCGGGAGGGCGCGGTTAGCTTGGCATGCGCTGAGGCCATGGCCACAGGTGTCCGCGCACGGCTGGGCGCGGATCTGGCGGTGTCGGTCACCGGCATTGCCGGTCCAGACGGCGGCACGCCGGACAAACCCGTAGGGCTGGTCTGTTTCGGACTGGCCTCGCCATCCGGAGCGCGTTCTGAAAAACGTTTCTTTGAGGGTGACCGCGAAAGCATCCGCCGCCAAGCGGCGGATCATGCTTTCGCGCTGGCTTTATCGGAACTCGGGGACAATGCGTCCCCGGTGCCGCATGCCTGAGAGTGCTGTCACTTGTACAACTTAGCAATCTCTTCTTTGGCGACCTTACACCAAGCTATCGCTCGCGCGGGATCCTGCTGGATCGTGTCATGGTCTTTCATGATGATCTCCAGGTGACACCCTTTTGCCTTTTCCAGAATATCAATGATATCCTTGCGTGCGGCAGCCTCGTCAAAGCTAGCGGCAGACAGGATCGACGGATCAGGACGGCATGAGTAAACATATTTATCCTGCAGGGCTTCCGCCATTTTGGCACGGTCGCAGGTCGGCGACACGCTGACCCGACGAATATTGGGGATGCCTTTCAGATAATCCCAGCGTTCGGACATCGGTTCGCAGCAGCCGTAGCAGACCAGCCCGAAGCGCGCGATCACAGGTTTCTGGTACTGCAGGATGAACTCGTCGAAAAGCTCAGGCGCCAGATCCTTGGTGTCCTGACTCTCAAACAACGCCCACAGATCTTTGGCGCGTGCCGTTCCCTGATAGTCATTTGCCGGCAGCTCGCCGGTCCAGCCGAAGCCTCCGGAACCGATATAATCGCCTTCGTTGTTTAGGCTATATAAACCCGCATTCTCCAAAAACGCGATTAGATCCAGAGTGCCGTCCCTAAGGAAAGCCATCAGATTATGCACACCCTGCGGGTTCTCGCGTATGTCGCGCTTGAATGACTCCAACCCGCGCAGCTTGATCAGCTCGCGCGTCAGGCCTAAAGACCAATACCACTGATTACGCAATTTTACGGGCAACACCCGATCAAAAACCTCGCGAGCTAGATGTACCAGATTAGTGGTGGCGTCACGATCAACCGTTATCACCTGGAATTGCAGCCCACTTAAATCATTCAAATCCTTAAGCGCTGGCTGGGGGTTAAGCGACGATGTGTCCGGGCCCCAAAATGTGCGCTTATAAACCCATCCTACAGTAAATCTGCTTTCGACGACGCGGTCGTCGCCCATTTTCTCTCCCCAAAAAATCTCTTTTCGCAAACGCCGCTCCCAGTGGCGGGCCAGTGTGTTCACGCATTCCAGCTCAGTCTCCGGAATGATCTCCCGCCAGCTAAATTCCGGGTCGCAAAGTATCAGCGGTCGCGCGGCCTGCAATGAGTTCGTCCTCATCCACAACGTTTTCTTTTCGGCTTCAACCCTTCGCGTGGACAACGCCATCACCCTTTCCCCCAACCGTCTGAGCACGTCCCGCTCCGCAGGCGTGATCGTCAGGTCCGCGACATGCGTGTCCAGCGCCACCTTGCCCGGCTGATCATGGTCTTTCATAACCGAAACTCCCTTCCTTTAGCGAATTGTTTAGTTGACCGTTTCCGCCACAACCATGGCGTAATAATTCAAACGGAACGCTGCACACGCGTTTCCGATATGATGCCCGCATTATAACGCAGACAAGCGTCATTGTCTATAGCACATGCAGGTTGTGTATGCGT
This sequence comes from Kiritimatiellia bacterium, assembly GCA_028701555.1. GTDB lineage: Bacteria > Verrucomicrobiota > Kiritimatiellia > RFP12 > UBA1067 > JAQVQN01. Next base: position 5,317 of record JAQVQN010000078.1, read on the forward strand.
TAAAGTGGAATGGATTGCGCCGTTTTGCGACCCCGCGCCACAACGCTTGTGTTCGCCTGCGGATTTCGGTAAAGTGGCAACATGGTTGATGGGTACAGGCATCGTCAATGAGGCATTCAGTATGTTAAAGGGAACCTCTCCGGTGATCGCGCCGGACTTGCGGAAGGTGTTGGCGGAAAATGGTCGGGGCGACGAGCTCGCCTTGGCTGACGCGCAATTGCCGGGACGTACAATGAGCAAAGTCATCGCCATAGACGGGCCATCCGGATCAGGTAAATCATCCGTGTCGCGGCGCGTGGGAGAACTGCTGGGTTTTTTGCATGTTGATTCAGGCGCCTTGTACCGGATCATGACCTGGCAGTGCCTGCAAAACAATATCGACACCTCCGACCCTGACGCGGTGGCGGCTTTCGCAGTGCGCGTTAACGTCACGTGCGAGCCCCGCGAAGGTGCCGTCGCTTACTTCGTTGACGGCGTTATGCCGGGAAATGCCATTCGCACACCAGAGATCAACCGCCACGCCAGCCCTGTGGCCACCGTCAAAGCCGTGCGTGACCGCGTGACCGGATGGTTGCGCGACATGACGCGCTTCGGAGACCTGATAGTCGAGGGCCGGGACATCACAACCGCTGTTTTTCCAGAATCGCCGGCCCGGTTTTATCTTGTGGCCAGCGCCGAGGCGCGCGCCGAGCGCCGCCGCAAAGAAGAGCTTGATAAAGGCATCGCTAGCCAGACAAAGGACGAGGTCAAAGCCTCGCTGCTGGCGCGTGACGTTATCGACTCCACCCGCAAACACGCGCCGTTGCGAAAGGCCGACGGCGCCATTGAAATCGACAGCACCGACATGACCATCGCAGAAGTGGTGCAGACAATCATAGACGCGCTGCCGACCGAATGGCAAAGGAGGCAGCCATGAGCCTCGCCGGCTGCCTCACTATGACCTTCTGCTGGCTGTGCGTCACAGGCTTCAGCGCTTTTCTTGTGATCAAGACCCTGCGCAAGCCGGAGACTGATCCGGATAGTCAATAATCAGACTGGCCCAGATAAACAAAAGGCGGCACGCTCACGCGTGCCGCCTTTTGTTATTGCATTGATCCTGCGACTCAGTTGAAGACTTCGTCGAGCTGGCTCTGGGCCGCCGCCTGCATCGCCGACATCTCTTCCTCGCTGATCGGCTCGGCCAGAGGCACGAGCTTGATGTGGCGATGAAGCGGAAAACCGGTTCCGGCCGGAATCAGGTGACCGAGAATCACATTCTCCTTGAAACCTCGCAGTTCGTCAACACGCCCCATCGTCGCAGCATCTGTCAGCACCCGCGTGGTGTCCTGGAAGGACGCCGCAGAGATGAAGCTGTCGGTCTCCAACGATGCCTTGGTGATACCCAACAAGGCGGGCTGCGCCTCGGCCGGACGCTTGCCTTCAGCCACGATCTCTTCATTTATCTCAAGGAAGCGCTGACGAGTGACCTGCTCGCCCCACAAGAAGTCGGTGTCGCCGGGATTGGTGATGCGCACCTTACGCAACATCTGGCGCACGATGATCTCGATATGCTTATCGTTAATCTCTACGCCTTGCAGACGGTATACCTGCTGAACCTCGTTCACCAGATAGCGCTGAAGCTCCTGAGGCCCGCAAACTTCCAGAATCTCCTGAGGCACAACCGGCCCTTCCGTTAGCTGCTGCCCCTTCTTGACGCGGTCGCCCTTGAACACCACCACCTGCTTGCCCATCGGGATCAGATGTTCCTCAACGTGCCCGGTGATCTCGTCACGAACTATCAGACAGCGTTTACCGCGCTGATGCTCGCCGAAATCTACCACGCCCTCAATCCTGGATATCTCAGCCGCGTCCTTGGGCTGGCGCGCCTCGAATAGCTCAGCCACGCGCGGCAGACCGCCCGTGATGTCGCGGGTCTTCGCCTCTTTACGCGGCGTTTTCGCCAGCATCATGCCGGGCGAGACCTTCGCGCCTTCTTTCACCATCACAATCGCGCCCGCGGGAATGTGGTAGAAACCCAGAATCTCATTGGTCTTAGGATCCGTCACAATGATCTGCGGGTGCAGCTCTTCCTTGGTCTCCAACACCAGCAAAGTCTTCGAACCAGTTTCCGCATCGCGGTCACTGCGAACCGAGACATCCTCAACAAAATCCTGGAAGGAAACAACACCGTGCTTCTCAGCCAAGATGGGCACTGAATGCGGATCCCAGGTAGCAACACGTTGCCCCGACTTAACCGGTGTGCCGTCCTCTGCCAACAACACAGTACCGATCTGCAAGGCATAGGTGTCGATTTCGATCCCTTCCGCATTAACGATCTCAACCGTGCCGTTCTTGTTGAGCACCACGTTGTTGCCTTCATCGTTACGAACGGTACGGATATCGACATATTTGAGGAAGCCCGCGTTCTTGACCACAATCTCCGGTATCTTGGACACAGTCGAAGCCGTGCCGCCGATATGGAACGTGCGCATGGTCAACTGTGTTCCAGGCTCGCCGATTGACTGCGCCGCGATAATGCCCACAGCCGTTCCAATTTCCACCTGGCGTCCAGATGAGAGGTCGCGTCCATAACATTTGGCGCACATGCCGTAAGGCGCATCACAGGTCAGCCCGCTGCGGATCCAGACTCTCTCAACCTCGGCGTCCTCAAGCAGCTTGCAACAATCCTCATCGATATCGGCATTGGCCGGGATCATTATTTCCCCGGTAGCCGGATGGCGGATATCGTACAAGGCCGTGCGTCCGAGCACACGGGCACGCAACGGAATCAAGGTCTCGTCACCCTCTTCAACCGACTCTACTTCGATGCCATTTACAGTATTGCAGTCTTGAATCGTAATGATGACATCCTGCGAAACATCAACCAGTTTACGCGTCAGGTATCCGGCATCTGCGGTCTTAAGTGCAGTATCAGCCAGGCCCTTACGTGCGCCGTGTGTGGAGATAAAATACTCCAAGACGCTCAATCCTTCGCGGAACGAAGCCGTGATCGGCCTTTCAATGATCTCGCCCGAAGGATTTGCCATCAGTCCGCGCATACCGGCAAGCTGCCTGATCTGCAATTTAGAACCACGAGCCTTGGAGTCAACCATCATGTAAACAGGATTGGTCTCGGCCACATTAGCCTCGGTTCCGCCGATCATGTTGCGGTCAATCGTTTTGTACAGCTCGTCCGAAACCTTCTCGGTAGCGGCAGTCCAGATGTCTACGATCTTGTTGTGGCGCTCTCCCGGCGTGATCACGCCAGTCTGGAACTGATCGTCAACTTTCTCGACCTCTGCATGTGCCTTGGATATGATCTCGTCTTTGCTCTTAGGGCGGATCATGTCCTTAAGCCCCATTGAGACCCCGGCCAGACAGGCGTGTTTAAAACCCAGAGTCTTAAGATCGTCAAGCGCCTTGACAGTACGTGCATGGCCTGACACCTGATG
>JAQVQN010000079.1 GCA_028701555.1 Kiritimatiellia bacterium
GGACCGGGTCTTCAGCGAGAACCGGGGGCTGTTCGGCCCGCGGCGGCGGGACGGCGCGCGCCGGATGCGCGGCGCCGAGTGGGGGGAGCTCAGGAGCATGCGGGTTCTGCGGGTGGCGGCGGTCACCGTGCCGGACACGGCCTGATTTTCATTTACACAATGAGCGCAAGGATATGTGCCGCAATCGGGAGAGATCGCCGTCCCCGGCGGTGAAATAATTTTGCTTTTGAGTGCCCTGTGATTAGCGGACAGCGTGGCAGCAATCCCCAAAGTTACAAGAACGGGCTATGTGCACGAAGTACTGAATTGCTGACGAGGAGCAGATTAAAATTGCGTCCAGATGGGGTTTTAGAGCAAAATAAAAATCCATTTTAGGTCAGAGGACGGAGTTATTATGACACTTGCGGATTTGGAGCGGCGGCAGGTGCTGTCGCTGGGCGAGGTTGAAGCTGCGGCAGATGCGGCGGCACTGGAGCAGTTGCGGATCAAGTATCTTGGCCGCCACGGCGAGGTGCCAGCCATCATCAAAGGCATGAAGGATGTGCCTCAGAACGAGCGTCCGGAGTTCGGTAAGAGTGTGCAGGCCTGGCGCGCGGCGCTTGAGGCGGCGATGGTTGCGCGGGCGGGAGCTTTCGCAGGGGAGGCCAAAAGCGATGCGGAGGCTTTCGATTGCACGTTGCCGGGCCGCTGGCCGCAGCCCGGGGCGAAGCATCCTGTCTCGCGGGTAATAGAAGAGACGGCCGCGATTTTTGCCCGCTTGGGGTTCATAGTGGCTGACGGACCAGACATCGAAACGCGGTTCAACAATTTCACGGCATTGAACACCCCGGCGCATCATCCCTCGATGGACGCTTCTGACACATTGTGGCTGAACGATGACCTGCTGCTGCGCACACAGACCTCTCCGGTGCAGATCCGCATGATGACCCGGCACATGCCGCCGGTGCGCATCATAACCCCCGGGCGCACCTATCGGCGTGACACCACCGACGCGACGCACAGCGCGAACTTTCATCAGATCGAGGGCCTGTATGTGGACACACGTCCAGTCTCGCTTGCGGATCTCAAGTCAACACTGGCTTACTATGCGAGCGCGATGATGGGGGCCAAGGCCGGGGTGCGTTTCCGTCCGCACTTTTTCCCCTTCACTGAGCCTAGCGTGGAGGTTGACTTTTCCTGCCACGTGTGCGGCGGCAAGGGCTGCCGCGTCTGCAAGATGAGCGGCTGGATCGAGATCGCCGGAGCGGGCATGGTAGATCCGCGCGTCTACGAGCATGTCAACAGCGCGCGCGGCGACCGAGCTTACGATCCGGATTCGGTTTATGGATACGCTTTTGGTTTCGGTGTGGAGCGCATCGCCATGATCAAATATGGCATTCCAGACATACGCTGGTTGTATGAGAACGACACGCGCTTCCTCAGCCAGTTGGCATGATGAAAGGTGCGGGGCATGCGAAATCCGTTAGACATCCGCGTGTTTCCGAGTGCTGGGTCTAGCGATGCTGCTCAAGTAGTCCTTCTATAGGATCAGCGTTTGCGGTTGGGGTTAGTTTTTCTGATTGGCCGGATTTTTTCCCATCCCAGTCCAATAAAAGAAGGACCCTGAGTTGCCTCGGTAAATTTGATGCCCGGGTGATTGCCGTTCCATTCCATGATTTTCACTTGATTTTGTTCGTCGAGCGCTACATCCCATCCGATGCATCGGCAATACGGCATTTCATGGTGCAGACGCAAAACGAGTTCGCGGCATTTGTCATATTGCGGCAGAGTGCGGTTGGCGAAGGTGATGCCTGTGTCCGGATGCCGATCGATCGGCGCCCAAGTGGCCAGATACCCGACGGCGTCGAGTTCACCATTGGCGGGATTGATCGGGATGCGCAGATTGGAACTCGAGCGCACATGGGTGTCGCCATGCCGTCCTAACCGCAAGTAGGATGCACGGGCAGATATATTGCCGACATCGTCGACCACAGTCGTGATCCGTATGTTCGCGACAGACTGAGGCATCATATCGGAATAGTAAGGGTGCTGGCGGATAAAAGACTGAAAAACGCCATTACCGAGGCTGACTATCTGTGCGGGATCAAAAGATTCACGCGACAAGACAAAGACACCTTTTCCCTGCAAGGAGGCATCTCGTTTAAACACGATCCGCTCGTCGTTGCGAAACAGAAAGTCGCGCATATGCTCGGCGCGTAGAGGTTCGTTATTGCCGCTGAACCAGAGACCGTTCACAAAGTAGGCTACATCCGGAAAATAATGAGTGGCGAAAAGCTTGTTTGGCAAAGGCTTGAGGTGGGATATTTTCCCGTAGTCACGGTTTAGCTTGGGCACAACGACAAAGGTGTAGTATGTTTCAGGAATCCATCCCTCTTTGAAAGTTCCTGCCATGGCGCTGTAGACATAGAGCCATGGCGCGAAACCTTTCCACCCGAGCACATCTTGCGCGTATTCATCCGAGAGCTTAAACAGCTTGGGGTTAGTTTTGCCTTTGGCTGATTCTATGTTGCGTAAGATTTGCGCGGCATGTGGTCCCTGCAATCGTTTCTTAATGTTTTTTATCCATCGATTTATCATGCTGTGATCCTGCGATATCCGACCTGTTTTCGGTAATAAGTTAACAGCATCGTAAAGCAGGGTTGTGCATTTTGTCAACTTTCACGCAACGAAGTAATTAGCAACTTGTCTCAACAAGAGTTAGAAGCCCGGCGCCTTATGTCGGAAATAATCCAATTCAAACGGCGTTCGGGCTTTCGGTTGCCGGATAGCCTTTAAAAAAGCTATAATCGGCGCATGAAGAAAAGCATGCTATTAGCGGGGGCGTTTCTGTGCGCGTTCACGGCGGCGAGGGCGGCTGGCGTGAAAATATGTTTAGAAGCGGAAACGGCGGAAGTGATCGAGGCTCCCATGGTGTTGGTTACGAACGGCATAGAGGGGGCGTCCGGGGCTTATCTGGAGATACCGGAAGGTGTCGGCAATCCACCCAAGGTTACGAACGGCAAAGCGGTGCTCTCTTTTGAAGTGCCGTCTGACGGAGTTTTCACGCTCTGGTGCCGGGTATGGTGGGAGGGCGAATGCAGTAACTCATTCACGGGGCAGTTGGACGACGACCCTGTTTTTCTTTTTGGCGAGGACGCCACCTACAAGGTTTGGCACTGGGTCAAGTATCCGGTGGCGCGTACGACCGCGCCCTTGCGGTTGTCCAAGGGGAGCCACACCTTGACTTTCCGCAACCGCGAGGACGGGGTGCGGCTTGACCAGATCCTGCTGAGTGCGGACAGGCGGTTTGTGCCTGTCGACATCGAGGCCCCGGGTCTACGTAAATGAATATATTGAAGACACATATTTTGTCACAGACGCTGTGCTGGGCCGCAGTGCTGGCGGCGCTGTGCTTGGCACCGACCCAGTGGTCTTTCGAGCCGAAGGCGGGGTTGCATGTCACGCCGGGTGACATAGCGCTGTTGCTGGCGTCTGGCGCTTGGGCGCTGGACACGCTCGTCCGGCGCGATTGGGCACGGTTATGGCGTCTTCCCCCCTGGCCGCACTGGCTGTTTGTCGGGTGTGTTGCCGTATCATCCCTGACGGCTGCGGACAAGGGCGCGGCGGTGAAGGATTTTGCGCAGTACGTGGCGTATTTCATTGTTGGATCAATGCTTTTCGAGTCCTTCCTGCGCGATGGTTCGCAGCGTACGCGTCAGGCACTGACGGTGCTGGCGGCGGCGACCGTGGCGGTGCTGGCTCTGGCACTGGTGCAATACCTCGGCAGCGGAGACGATCCCTTGGCGGTGCGCGGCACTTTCGGCAACCGGAATGTGCTGGGCGGTTTTTTAGCGCTGGCACTGCCTTTTTGCTGCGCGGGTCTTATGGGCGCGTCCAAGATAGCTGTCAAGGCGGTTTGCGCGGTCATGCTTGCGGCTGGCATGGCGGTCAACCTTTCGGCAGCTTCATATTTCGCGGTGGCACTGGTTGTTTTGTGCATGTCTGTGGCTAAGGGAGCGCGTTGGTTTCTGCCGGTGGCGGCCGGTCTGCTGCTTTGGCAAAACGCAGTTTTACCGAGACTGCCGCGCGAGAACGACCTCGTGCATTACCGGTCGGTGGCGCTTTACGATGAGGGTGGCGAGCCGGAAAGGCGTTATCCCGAGTGGCAGGCGGCTTACAGTCTGGTGCTGACTAATCCGTGGACGGGAGTCGGGCCAGGCAATTATCAGAAGCAGATCGGGCAGTACTATGCGCAAGTGCCGCGCCGCACAGGACCGGCAGAACCGGACACGCAAAATCTTTATCTGGTGTTGGCCGCCTCGTTGGGGCTTCCCGGCCTGCTGTGTTTTTTGGCGGTGCTGACCTATGCTGTGGCAGCGGCTTTTGGGAGCGTGGCAGGTGCCGCGCCCGAGGACAAGCGGTGGCATGTCTGGGGCGCGGCAGGTGCGCTGGGGGCTTTCGCCATTACCGCAATCTGGCACCCGCTGCTGGTGCGGGGCATAGGACTGCCTTTAGTTTTTGTGCTGGCGTTGGCGCGCAGCATCGGAAAAGCGGAGACCACTGATGGAAAACAAGCAGACAGAACCCCCGCGCATCTTTGAGCTGCCGGTGCATAAATTCCATACCAGAATGTTACGTTTTTTTTTACGTCTGATCAAAGGACCGCTGGAATGGGCCAGCGGATTATTAGAGATAGACCGCATTTATGCGCGGGCTTGGAAAATGCCGCAGGACATACCTTTCTGTGACCGAGTGCTGCAATCGGTCGGAGTAAGGGTTAGTTATCTGTTGGAGGAAATGGAGCTAGTGCCCAAAGAGGGGCCGGTTGTGGTGGTGGCCAATCATCCGTTCGGCGGAGTGGAGGGCATTATCCTGCTGGCGCTGCTGAAGCGGATGCGGCCTGATGTCAAAGCCATGGCCAACTATCTATTGGAAGCGATACCCGAGATGCGCGGGGATTTCATTTTTGTTGACCCGTTCGCCTCCAAGAATTCGGCCAAGGCCAACCTGCGGCCGATAAAAGAGAGCCTGAGCTGGCTGCATGAAGGTCACCTGCTAATTGTCTTCCCTTCCGGTGAGGTGTCCAGCTTTGACCGGCACACTTTGCGGGTTCGCGACCCTGTCTGGAGTGCCAGCATCGCGGCTTTGGTGCGCAAGACCGGCGCGACGGTGGTACCGATGTTTTTTCCCGGCCGCAACAGCGTAATGTTCAATTTGGTCGGCTTCTTGCATGCGCGCCTGCGGACGCTGCTGCTGCCGCGCCAGATCGCCAACAAGAAGGGGCGGATCGTGACGGTGCGTGTCGGCTCGCCGCTCACCACCAAGGCGTTGGAACCTTTTTCGATGGATGATGTCCAGTTGATCAGGTACATGCGTTTCCGATCTTATCTGCTGGCCGAGCGCGAGACGCGCCGCTCTCGTCACTTCATATCGCTTAATCCGCCTATGATGCCGCCGGACCCGATCATCGCCCCGGTGTCGCCGGAAGTGCTGGTGCAAGAGATCGCGGGGTTGCCGCCAGAATGCAAATTGATTGCTGCCGGCGATTTCGAGGTATATATGGTGGAGTTTCTTCGTATGCCGCATTGCATGCGAGAGATCGGGCGCTTACGCGAAACCACTTTCCGCGCGGTAGGCGAGGGTACGGGCAACGAGCTGGACCTGGACGAGTTCGACGAGTATTACTCGCACCTTTTCATGTGGAACAAGGTTCGGCAGGAGATTGTGGGTTCTTACCGGCTGGGCTTGACAGACAAGATACTGTCCGAGAAAGGCGTCAAGGGGCTTTATACACGCACGCTGTTCAAATTTGATGAAAAGCTGATGGAGCTTATCCCGCCCGCGATCGAGATGGGGCGTTCGTTTATACGCACTGAATACCAGAAGGCCTACACATCGCTGTTCCTTTTATGGAAGGGCATCTCGACTTTCATTGGCCGCAACCCGCATTACCGGGTGCTGTTCGGGCCTGTCAGCATCACCAACGAGTACCGCGAAGCGTCGCGATGCATGATCCTGGCTTCGATGCGTCAGACCTGCATGGCGGACGAGCTGATGCACTTGGTTAAACCGAAGTTCCCGCCGAAACCGCCGCGGCGGTCAGAGTGGTGTCTCAAAGAATACATGGAATATCTGAATGATATTGACCAGGTGGCGGGCTACGTGGCAGAGATCGAGCCCGATGGCAAGGACATACCGGTTCTTTTGCGCCAGTATCTCAAGCTCGGCGGCAAATTACTATCCTTCAACGTGGATCCTGATTTCAGCTCTGTGGTTGACGGTTTGATCATTGTTGATCTTTCGCAGTCCAGCCACAAGACCATCCGGCGCTACATGGGCAACGAGGTGGCTGAGGCGTATTTCAAGTATCACGGCATCCAGGAGAACGCTTAGTAGAGGAGTGCCTTACAAGCCCAAAAGCGATTATGCTGGACATTTGCAGCCATGAGTTCGATGACTTCAGCGAGAGCTTTCGACCCACGCTCGGGCTGAAATTGACGCTGCTGTCTAAGATGTGACGCGCATGCTGCATGTTGCTCGGCAACAATTTCCGGTTGCCGAAGACGCTGGTTTAGCGATATTCTAACGTCAGTGAAACTGATAGCAGAACTTCCCGGCCATCTTTTTGATGATGATTTGGTGGCTTGTTATGTGCTCAAGGGCCGCAGTTTCGGAGATGTCTGGCACTATCATCCCTCATTCTTCGAGCTGACCTTGGTGCGTAAGGGAGGCACCGAGAGGTGGGTGGGCGACAAGCTTGATCCGATCAAGCCTGGTGATCTGGTTTTGCTGGCGCCGGATTTGCCGCATGACTATCGAAATGCGCCTCTCGGGCGCAAGCGGAGCTGCCAGGTCGAGGCTGTCGTGGCGCACTTCGGTCTGTCAATGCTGGGTGGCAACTGGCACTCGCTGGCAACGCTGGAACCACTGCGCAGTTTGTTCAAGCGAGCCAGACGCGGTCTGCAGGTGCGTGGCGCGACGCGTGACCAAACAGAGAAGCTCTTCATGGCGATGGTTCCGGCGCGCGGGATCAGGCGCATGATACTGCTTTTGGAATTGCTGGAGCTGTTGTCACAATCGCGGGAGGTTTATGAGATCAGCTCAGAGGGTTTTACGGTAGAGCCCAAAGCGCACTCCGCCGACCGCATCGGCAAAGCCTGCGACTACATCGAGCAGAATTTGGCGAACCCGGTACGTGTTGCGGAACTCGCGCGGCTGCTCGGTCTGAGCGAAGGAGGGTTCAGCAGACTTTTCAAGCTGCACACCAACAGCACCGTGCCGGAGTATGTCAACAGGTTGCGCGTTGCGCATGCCTGCCGCCTGCTGGCCGAGACCGATAAAACCGTTTCCGAGGTCATGCAGCTCTGTGGTTATTTTTCGCCAGCGCATTTTCAAAGGCAGTTTCAACGCATACACGGGGTTGCCCCCACAGCCTATCGTTTGAATGTCAAAGGTGGCAAAGGCTCGGGTGCGACTCAGTTGAGTTGCAATTTAATCGCACCCGAGAGCTTGCGATGATGCCAAACATTCTTGCAGGAGTCGGCATAAACCTGTAACATTTCTAAGTGTTATAAAGTTTAATTGGGTTGTGACCCAGTTGTGGTTGCAGGATTGTGTGTCATGTGGTTGTGGGTAGTGTAAAGATTATGAACGACTTCAAAGAGATCGCAATAGGCAAACGTAAGATTGATTTTTTGGTTTCCTTGGGGTTGGGCGTTCTGGCGGCCTTGACGTACGGGCTGACTTTATCCCGAGGGGTTTTCCCCGGCGAGTCTGCGCGCTTGATCACGGCCTATGGCGGGATTGTGCCGCTTGAGTTGCCGTTGCGGCCTTTCTGGGGGACGATAGTCGCCGGGCTCAGCAACCTTAGTTTTCTGTCATTGCCGTTGCGCCTCAATCTTTTCAGCGCGTTTTGCACAGTGGTTTCTGCGGTTCTGCTCTACCGTTTGGTGAGTTTTCTGATTCACGACTGCATATATGAAGAGTATTCGGTGGAGTATGCCTCGCGTGTGTCGGTGCTGTCAGGAGCGGTCGCTTCTGTAGCCTTCATATTCTCGGTTCCGGTTTGGCAGGCCGCGACGCGCTTACAATATCAAAGCTTTGAGCTACTGCTGGTTTTTGTTGCTGCTTCCCTGCTTACGGCTTATGCCAGGCGAAAATGGACGGTTTTGCTGGTTTTGTTCGCGGCTCTCTACGGTGCTGGCGTGGCTGAGTCGGTGATTTTCATTCCGTTGTCACCTGTGTTCCTGACGTTCCTGATCTACGTGCTGTGGAAACGCGGTACATTGAGTCTGGCGCGTGTAGCATGGATGGGGGCGTTGGCGGCGGCTGTCATGGTGGGCGTATACTGGTACAGCGCCAAATGGTTTTTGGCCACGCACGACGTTGAGGCGATGGGCTTCAAGAGCGTGTCGGACATTGTGACGGCGGTTGGCAAGAGCCAACTGGTACAGTTGCGTTCCGGGCTACCGCAGGTAAACTGGCTGATACTTCTTTTGATGAGTGTGGTGCCTTGGTTGGCAGGAGGCTTCGCCTCGTTCCGTGCTCTGAACAACGAGCGGTCGTGGAGCCAGTATATCCTGCACTTCACTCTCAGCTTGCTGGTGGTGCTGGGGTTAACGAACGTGCCGGTCTCGCCTTGGGGGATCCTGCGGCCTTCCGGGCGCCTGCCGGTTTGTTCCTACGCGATGATCGCGATGTCGGCGGGTTATCTATTCGCCTACTGGTATCTGTTGCTCAAGGTCAAGCGTCCTAAACGC
>JAQVQN010000080.1 GCA_028701555.1 Kiritimatiellia bacterium
GCGCCACGGCACACCGGCGGTTTTCTGGCTCCGTCTTTACGGATTCGCGGAGCGGGGTTTCGGGCTCAAGGCCCAAAGTCTAGATCCAGATGAGCGACTGGACGGCACGGCTTTCTCGGCCGGCCGGAAACCGGCAGACGAAACAACGACGGATTCGGAACATGCGTTCGTCCCAGACCCGGCTTTTAACGGAGCAAAGACATGAAAAAAAAAGGACACCGCCTCAAGAAGGCGGACGAGGAACTATTTGCCTATTGACACCGGCTCTGGGATGAGCGACCCCGTTTACCAGCAAATAGACATCCAGCGGCATAGAATTCTTCAATTCATGCTGCCGGGCTTTAAGCGTTTTATAATCGAGGTTCATCTGAAAACTACGCTTAGTTTTAATCAAAACAAGTATCAATATCCTCTAACGATTCCCGCATCTCACCTTCTTTTTCCCAGCCCCGGCGATCCTCCCTGCATAGGTCTACCTCTGAGATTTGCGTAAGGTAGTTTCGCATAATTCCATAGTACTTTGCGCTTTTTCCAAGCATCAGAGAATGTGAGTTTCTTTGTGTGCCGATTGCATTTTTTTTTGCTATTCTTTTTTTCCGTCTTCCGCTTCACGACACACTTCGAGCATCGGAGAACAACACTTTTCCATTTAGGTCGAATCAAAATTACTGTGCCGCATGTCTTGCACCTCTTTTCAATCCATTGATACTCTAATAGTGATGTCTGGGGGTGCAACGAATGCTTGAAACCGACATGTGTAGCGATATGATCTAGACGTACAAAGAGACCGCAATACAGACACCTAACAAGCTCATCCCCCCGTTCGCTAACGCTCTTTTTAACCATGAGTTCTTTGATTTTATTAACTCTGGCTCTCCGCACCGCATCGCATGCGTAAAATATTTGTTTGGAACAGTCCTCACCTCCGATCAAATCAGGATGTTTGAGTACAGCAGCAATAACATCGGGGTAACGCAACAGCAACTCCTGATCACTCAACCTGCTGGTGACACACGACATAACACTTGGAGATGGCAGCGGAAAAGTCAAGATAGTGTCTTGTAAATCAGAAGCGGCAATAATACCTTGAGCGGTTTTGCCGCAGCAAATCACAAGCGTCGGGTTCATCACCAGCAGCAACTTCGACCAAAGACGGGCGGCCAGAAGTTGAAGTTCATCATCGGGAATGTTGCGGATGTCATCCCGCTCTATACGCGACCACGGAATTGCATTGCAGACAGCGGTTTCTCCGGCATTAAAATTCAGGCAATCAATCGCAAATTTCAACAAACTCTCGTCTGAGAGCATAACGCCCAGAGAATCTCGGAGGTAGAACCGTTTCATCCTGTCACTGTCACTTTCACTGACATTATAATTTAGGGATTCAACCGCCAGTTTTAAAGTGCCGTCATCCCAAGACTGAATGCCGAGAGTGTCGCGCAGGTACAATCGTTTTATCCTGTCATCTGAAGAAAGCCCGTTTAACCACGCCACATAGCGTTCGTTCTGATTTGATGGGTCCTGATTGTCAACAAGCACAAGAATTCTGTTCCAGATATTTGGAACATAGGGAATATAGGGCTCTCGCACCACGGCATCCGAGTTAGATATCAAATGGTTTTGGCAAATTATCGCAAGTTCACTTTGCATGCAATTCTTCGTTAAGCCCCCTAAAACTCTACATCTCTTTTTACTTTGCAAGCGATATTGACCAACATTTAAAGAGCTTGGTTTTATTGGTACGCTATCTCCCCCATCGGTTATTCCCACTCGGCTGTTTTGAAGCCAAGGGTTCGGGTGTTTTCGGAAACCGCGCGTTTGGTCTGGTCTTGCGCACCGTTGGGGAAGTTGGCCCGGATTTCCACGCTGACTTTGATCTCTGCGTTGGGATCGGCGGTGAGTACGGCGATGATTTCCTCGGCGATCTGCACGAGGCGCATTTTGGCTGCGGCGGGCGCCACGTCGGCTGAGCCATAGAAGGCTTTTGATTTAGGTGTTGAGGGTGGCTGAGACCAACCCGTCGGAACAGTGCCGGTCGGAGTTGCGTTCGGTGTCGGAGTCGGGCCAAGGGGCTGCGGCTGGCCCGGCACGTCGAGGGTGGCGGCGAAAGACACGCTGGCCAGCAGCGTTAAGGCGGTGAAGGTGTTTTTCATAAGTTAACGCAAGGGGTCATTAAATAATGCAGCACAAAGTTACCCGCTATCTGCATGTTTGTCGAATGTAAAGTGAGCGAAAAATTGGGAAGCGCAGTAGTGCGAGAGCGCGCTGTTTGGGGGATTATTGCGCCCAGGGGACTGGACGAAATGGGGATGGTAAAAAACAGCAGTAGGCGGGGGTCGGGGACGAGAAACGCGAATGTGGCGAGTCGGGGGAATGTGGGATAGCCAGAAACGGTTTTGGCGTCTCTGGCTGTTGGACATTTTATGTTACGCTGATCATCCTTATCCTTTCCGGACAAGCTTGCTTACTGACGGTACGCCTTTGCGGTTCAGCAACGTGTCGACGTGCATGTCTGAACGAACACCGAAGTCACATTTGTACTGTTTCTCAAGTGTGCCGACGTGTTTGTCGTCACGTGTGTCACGCAACCGACCATTCTCATTGCGAGGTCTATAACCCCGCATGCCGTGTGCATCTTTTGCCATGGATTTTACTTCCTTTCTGGGAGCACAGAATAACAAAATATCTGGCAGAATGAAAGAACGTCTTGCTTTACGGCAAAAGAAGGGCTATCTTGCTCACGAAATAAGGAAAGAGGAGGGGTGTGTATGGCTTCCGCAATTAGGGGTTCTTTTGCGAGTCGCGTGGGAATGAGAATTAGAACAGCTCGCGAGGCCAAGAAACTTACGCAGGAGCAGCTTTGTGCGCAGATCGGATTCAAAGACCGGCAAACACTGACAGCGATTGAGGCAGGGCAGCGGAAGGTTTCGGCTGAGGAGTTGACACGTTTTATGTCTGAGCTGGGGCGTGATATTGATTTTTTCACGGACCCGTTCAGGCTAGAAGGTGAAGGTCGTTTCTCTTTTAGGGCTAAAGGTGTGGCGGAGGGCGAACTCGAAGCCTTTGAGTCAACCGCAGGACAGTGGATTGCCTTTTGGCGTGAGCAAGGGCGGAATCAAAAGGTTGAATCCAGCCCATTACGTTTTCAACTTACCCTAACCGAACACTCCGCTTTTGAAGAGGCGCAGTGTGCTGGTGAGTCTTTGGCAAAACTGTGGAATCTCGGCGACGTTCCGGCCACAAGACTGATTTCCACTATCGAGGATAAGTTGTCGCTTCTTGTGTTGTTGGTGGATATGCCCGCTGGAATTTCTGGTGCAGCTTGTCAGATCGCCGGTGCTGACACTATTCTGGTAAACCGAAAGGACTCGGAAGGTCGCCGTAACTTCGATTTGGCGCACGAGCTTTTCCACGTACTGACATGGGATGCACTTCCCCCTGAACGCGTCGACCGGGAAAGCCCTCCCGGCCACAAGGCTAAAAGAATAGAACAGCTTGCCGATAATTTTGCAAGTTCGATCTTGATGCCGCGTGAAATCTTGATGCCCTTGTGGGAGGCTCGGAAGGAAACGGGTTTGGATGTAAACGAATGGCATATCGCGGTTGCGGCGCAACTGCATGTTACTACATGGGCGTTGGGGATTAGGTTGAAGACGCTCGGGCTGATTACCGATGCTGAGATTCTCAAGCGGGACGAGGAGCATCTTGGTGGGCCTGTTCCTGCACCGTTTTCACGCAAATTCACGGAACGTGCCGGCCAGGCGCTGGAACGGGCTGATGTGTCCGTCATGCGCCTAATCAAACTGCTGGGCACAACGGGAAGGGGTGGCTTGCGAGAACTGTTCAAGTCACAGGGACTCCCTGAGCCGGTGGGAGTCTAAACAGCGAATGGGAACCAACCGACCAGTCCTCTATCTCGACACCTGCGCGATCATCGAAGCGTATCGCGTAAAGTGCTGGCTGCAACTGGTTGATCGCTACGAATTGCACACAGTTCGAAAATGTCGCGAAGAGCTGGAAAGCGGAAATCCCCTTGATCCAGATTATATTCCTGTTGACCTGCAACAAATTGATGAATTTATGGTGATACACTCGCTCTCACCAGAGCAAAAAGTTGCTGCGGCAGCGCAGTCTGCAACACTTGGCGGTTTGGATGAGGGGGAGAAGGATTTGCTGTCTTGGTGCGCAGCCCAAGCAAAAAAAGCCATGATCATTACCACGGGTGACCGGTCCGCAATCGTTGCGGCTTGCGAGCTTGGGTTGAGAGAGAACCTTCAGCCGCTTGAGGAAATCGCAGCCACCGTCGGCATTCGTGCCGAATTTCAGAAGCACTATCGGCGGGCGTGGCTCGCAGAGATTTGCACCAAATGTGCGCTGGGTTATATATAATCGCAAACCGGCGAGAATTGGGCAAAGCAGACCGCAGTGTCGGGCTGGCGTCAGGGGACTGGACGCAATTACGAGAGTAAAAAGCGGCGTTGAAAGCGGCGTTTTCTTTGATTGCCGGGGCTGGCAGGGTTTGGTACGTTTTGGACGCGCATGGGTTATGGCCTGATGATAAATAGTTGGAAAACAACAGTCAGGATGCTCATGCGCTTTTTTTTGGGGGACGGCCCGCCTCCGGTACTACGGCGGGTGAACCGTGACTGCGGGGTTATTGCGGCCTGGGGACAGGCTCGCAATGGCGAGGGT
The DNA here is from genome assembly GCA_028701555.1 of Kiritimatiellia bacterium. Taxonomy (GTDB): domain Bacteria; phylum Verrucomicrobiota; class Kiritimatiellia; order RFP12; family UBA1067; genus JAQVQN01. Next base: position 4,693 of record JAQVQN010000080.1, read on the forward strand.
AAAAAATGGCTGGGAGCGTGGGGCGTGGGTTATTGGGCGGGGGTTTCTTTGAGGGATTCGGCGGCGGAGATGAGGCGGGGGAATGGGAAGCGGGCGGAAACGCTTTTGTACAAAGGCAAATTATGATAATCATACTTCTATGTCGCTAAATTGTTACGGTAATAGTTGGGGAATGCACGGACATGAAAAAGAGATGCGCATGGTGCGGGGCGGACGCGCTTTACGTCGCCTATCATGATGAGGAATGGGGAGTGCCCGTTCATGACGACCGGCTTTTGTTTGAGTTCCTAGTTCTGGAAGGTGCTCAGGCCGGACTAAGCTGGCTGACCGTTCTCAGGAAACGGCAAAACTACCGCAAGGCTTTTGACGCCTTCGACTGTGCGCGCGTTTCAAGGTACACCGGCAAGGACGTGACGCGCCTACTCGCAAACCCAGGCATTATCCGAAATCGTCTCAAGATCGAATCGGCCATAAAGAACGCACAGGGCCTCCTTGAAATCCAAGCGGAATACGGCTCTCTGGACGCCTATTTCTGGCGTTATGTCGACGGTGCCCCAAAACATAGCGCCTGGGCATCCATAGCCGATCTGCCGGCGAAGTCAGCGCTCTCGGAAATGATGAGCAGGGATCTCAAGCAACGGGGTTTTAGTTTCGTCGGCCCTACCGTCTGCTACTCCTTCATGCAGGCCGTCGGGATTGTGAACGATCACACCATAGACTGTTTCCGACATAATGAGATCAGGAACCTGTCGCGCCCAGCACGCTGTGTCAGCGCGTCCTCGAATCTGGCACGTTGACCGGAATGCAACTCGTTTAATCAGAAGGGGAGGGTTGCTTGGCATGGGTCGGGCCGCGGGATGGGGGCAGAGGCGGGCCGCGAGTTCGGGAAGGGGCGGTGACGTCTGGGGTGCCGGGGTTATTGCGGCTTCACAGATAGCCGCAATGGCGAGGATAAAAGAAAGTAAAAAGGAAAAGTGAAAAAGTGAAAGTGAAAAGTAAAAGTGAAAGGTGAAAAAGTGAAGGGGAAGGTTAAAACGCCGCTGGCGCGGCTGGTTCAAGGGAGAAAGTAAAAAGGAAAAGTGAAAAGTGAAAAAGTCGGGCTGGTTCAAGGGAGAAAGTAAAAAGGAAAAGTGAAAAAGTCGGGCTGGTTCAAGGGGTGCCGGAGGCGTTGAGGGTGGTGGATGCGACGGTTGACCAGAAAGGGGAGGTGAGGGAGGTGCACCAGAGGAAGGCCTCTACGCCGACGGATGTGACGCTGTCGGGGATGGTGACGGCGCAGTTTGTCATAACTATGCGCACCCATTCCGGAGAAGGGCGTTTTTTCCGTCATTGACCGGCAGTTTCCGGTTACAGTCGAGTATGTGCAAAAAGTGCCTGCCACACAAAGGGGCTACCACATGTCGCCGAGGGGGCCGCAGGGCACGATCTCGATGGTGGCGTCGATCTCTTCTCCGGGGGCGTAGCCTACAACGCCGACCACGACGCGCATGGGCATGTGGTTGGGGATGGTGAAGCCGCGTTTGCGCTTGGAGCCTTCCCAGACAATGTTGAGGCGGTTGTATGAGTAGTGCTTGGCAACCCGCACCTGCGTCTCCTCTTCAAGCATGGGCACTGACATCGAGGCGATCAGGCGGTCGCTTTCGTCGATGCTGTAAACCGCCACGCAGGCGGCTGGCCCGTTGTCCTCCTTTAAGGCAGGGCGTTTGGTGCGGTAGATGATTTTGCAGACCAGGTCGCGGCTGTCGTTGAGCCGCCAGGACATGCCCTTGCCCAGCCAACTGACGGCTTTGTTGTCGAAATTGAGCGTGCTGTGGCGCACGGTGCCGCGCACGTAGGCGCGCATGGTTTTGGGGTAGGCAAAGATGCCGAGCTCATCGGGCATTCCCGGCAGGTTGTAGAGCGAGAAGTCGTGTGAATAATTGCCGGCGCCCTCGTAGCGCCACTTGGTTATTTCCGGCGGCCAATCTTTGTCGTATTCCAACGGCTTCATGAGATAAGCCTGAATTACAGCCGGCAGGTCCACCAGAGAAAGGGCGCTCAGCTTCTGGACAATCGGTTCCGGCTCGGCTGCGCGTTCTTTAAGGTTGGCGATGTCCGGCATCGGAGGCACGAGACGGTATTTCGCGCCGGCTTCTTCAAAAGCGCGGTTGGCGAAATCCTTGCGCTGCATGGCCACGCGCATGCGCGTGGCCTCTTTCTTGGAGGCAGCGGCCTGCTGCGTCTGGTTCGCCTGCTCGAAATGCGCAACTAGGCGGTCAAGGCCGCTGATGTATTTGTCGGCGAGCGCAATGACCTTCTCGTTGCGCAGCAGATCTGCGGCGGTGCGCCGGGCAGCGTACTCTTGTTGTGTCAGGCGCAAGGCCGAAGGCACATCTACCAGGACATCATCAGGCAGTTCCGGCACGGTCTCGAACGGGTCGGGATCGTTGCCGAGGGCTTTCATGAAACGCGCCGCCTCTTTGCGCGCGGACTCGGTGCCGGTGGTGTCTTTAAGTCCGGTCAGGCGTATGGCCAGACCGCGCAGTTCGAGCAGGTAGTTCTCGGCCATAGGCAGCAACGCGGCGTCATACTCTCCGGCGATTTTCGTGAGTTCCGCCAGATAAGCTTCGCGCATTTTTAGAGCTTCCGGCGGCAAAGCGGCAGCTTTCGGCATGTTCTGGGCTGATGCCGCCAAGGCAGCGACACAGACAAGGGCGGTTATGGTCTTGTACATATAATTTTCTCCTTGATCGTGATCGGTCCGAGCAGGCCCGAGCTGTGCAGCGGGTCGTCCTTCTTGGCTTGCTTACGGCTGGCCAGAGTAGAGCGGCGAGCTTCAGGACGGGGGGTGTTGGCGAAGACCCATTCCGGCCATGACTCGAGATAGCCGCCTTTGTCGGAAACGGTGTCGTCGGGATACTGCTCGTCGCCGATCAGGCGGTTTAACCAGTTATTGGCTATGCGTATCTCCAGCAGGTTCGCGCCTGCTTTGAGCGCATCCGTTATGTCCACGCGGTAAGGTTTTGTCCAAACGGTGCCCAATTCAACGCCGTTCAGTCTTACGGCTGCGATATTGTGCACCTCGCCGAGGTCGAGCCACAAGTGTGACGAGGTGCGCGGTTTCGGCCAGTCGAAGTGGCCGGCATAGACAGCCGTGCCGCTGAAATATTTCACGCGCGGGTCGGCGCTGTCCTTCCAGTCTTGTAGCATCTGGAAAGTCACGGTAAACTCCGCGCCTGCGGGGGGGCGGAAGGTGACCTGCCAAGCGGTTTTGTCCAAAATACGGCATTGCGGCGTGTCAGTTAAATTCCAGAAGCGCGTCGAGCCGTCGGCCATGGTTGCCTCATAGCGGCCAGCCGTGTCAGCCTCCAGTCGCAGGTCGGCGAGGTCAGCTTCATAAACCAGGGCCGCGAACGGTTGCGAGGCTGCCTTGGCCTCAGCGTAGGCTCGCACTGATAAGGCTGCGAGATCCTTGTCCGTGAGCGGGCCCGACAGATCAACAGCGCCGCTGCAAGTGCCGCTGAAAGCTTCAGCCTTGCCGGAAGTTGGGTTGGGGGTCTGCCCGCTCGCCACGCCAGTATGCACTTTGCGCCCGTCTATAAAGAGCGCGGGAACGCCTGCCGCATAGGCTAGTGCCACATGCGTCGGCCGGTCGAGAGGTGAGGGTGCCTGCCACACCAGCACGGGCGCGATGTTGTTGTTCCAATGTTCGAACACTGCCACGCCGTTACGTCCGATTGAGAGTCCGGCGCCGGAATGCTCCGGGCCCCACTGGTTGCCGTGCGGAGGGAAGACCAGGAAGTTTTGGTCGTTGTGGCTTACGCCGCGCGGGCTTTGCGGCGGCAGCGGGATATCCCGGCCGGGCGTGACCAGCGCGGAGAGCACGAAGTTGCCGGCTGCGGCAGGCGCTGCGGTTTCGCGGGCGCGGGGAGCGGAGGAGACCAGCGTCTCGCCGTTGAGTTTAAATG
>JAQVQN010000081.1 GCA_028701555.1 Kiritimatiellia bacterium
TTATGATGACACGATCATTTCATCAGGCAGGCATAAGAGATGCGCAAAGCGAAAATCAGGCGGATTGAACGAATAGAGCGTTATCTGGTCCGTATCATACAGGAACCGGGCGCGGACCAGGGGCATCCCTGGCCGGTTCGTTGGCTGCTGGCCTTTTTAAAGGCGGGTGCCTGCGCCTTCAAAGGGGTGGTTCTTTTACGGCTTTTCCTGTACAACTCGGGCATTTTCCGCCGTTATCCTTTGGGATGCCAAGTCATCAGCGTCGGCAACATCACGGCCGGCGGCACGGGCAAGACCCCGGTGGTGGAGATTTTCGCGCGTGAGCTGCAGAAATCCGGGCGCAAGGTGGCGATCCTTAGTCGCGGCTACCGCAAGAAGGAACTGCCTTGGTACCAGCGGCTGTTCCGCGAGTCGATGGAGCCGCCGCGGGTGGTCAGCGACGGCAAACGCCTGCTGCTGGACAGCGATATGGGCGGCGACGAGCCGTACATGCTGGCCAGCAACCTGCCCGGGGTGGTGGTGCTGGTCGACAAGAACCGGGTCAAGAGCGGACGCTATGCGGTCAAGCGTTTCGGCAGCGACACCCTGATCTTGGACGACGGCTTCCAGTACCAGAAGCTGCGGCACCGTCTTGAGGTGGTGTTGGTGGACAAGACCAATCCCTTCGGGAACGGCTGCATGTTGCCGCGCGGTGTGCTGCGTGAGCCGGTGCGCAATCTCAAACGCGCCGATTTCATATTCATCACCAAGTCAGACGGTAACTCCGCCGAGCTGCGCCAGCGCATACGCGAGTTGAACACAACGGCAGAGATTATCGAGTGCCGCCACCAGCCGCGTTATCTGCGGAATGTCTTCACAGCGGAGCATTTTCCTCTGGATTGGCTGCAAGGCAAGACCGTGACCTCGCTGTCGGGCATTGCCGTGCCGCAGAGTTTTGAAAACTCCCTGCGACTGATGGGGGCGAAGGTGATTTATTGCGAGCGTTATGCCGATCATCATCGCTATAACGCGCAAGAGATTATCGACGCGGTTAACAAGGCCGCCGACATGCGCGCCGACGCCCTGCTGACCACGGAAAAGGACGCGGTGCGTTTTCCCAAGCTGGAGACTACTCCATTGCCGGTGTTTTATCTGCGGGTTGACATTGAGCTCATAGAAGGCGCGGAGAATTTTCATGAGGCGGTCGAGCACATTTGTTTCAGGAAGGGCGCGGCGCGTGCGCCGCGCGGCAAGGATGATGTCCAGAAAGCGTGAGACTCTGTGACGCAAAGCACGCCACAGTCTGAGAATGCGGTGCAGCCGCGCGTTTTGCGCTCGGTTTCGGTAGTCAGCATGATGACCGCCGTCAGCCGTGTCTTGGGCTTGGCGCGCGAAGTCGCCATGGCCTATTTCTTCGGAACTTCGGCGTTGAAGTCCGCCTTCGACATCGCGTTCGTGGTTCCGAACCTTTTCCGGCGTCTTTTCGGCGAGGGTGCGCTGTCGAGTGCCTTTGTGCCGGTTTTCAGCGAGACCATGGTGAAGGAGGGTCGTAAGCAGGCCTATGCTTTCGCGCGTCGGCTGATCACTCTGCTGGTGCTGTTTCTCGGCGCGGTCACTCTGGCCGGGATATTGCTGAGTTATCCGCTGGCAGCGATACTGCCGGCTGAAAGCCGCTGGCTGCTGCCGTTGCCGATGTTGCGCATTATGTTGCCGTACGCTTTGCTGATATGCGTGGCGGCGCTGGTCTCGGGCATGCTCAACACTCTGGGAAAGTTCGCGATATCCTCGCTGACGCCTTTTCTGTTGAACCTGATTTGGTTGGCAACTTTGTTCGGCGTGTTTCCCTTCATCCGCGATCTGCCGGAACGGCGGATCATGGTTCTGAGCTGGGCGGTGCTGTTGGCGGGGCTGGCGCAATTGCTTTTCCAATTGCCGGCTTTGGCGCGTAGCGGTTTTCGCTTCAGCCTCTGCTTCAAAGAGTTGCGCTCCGACCCCAAATTGCTGCGGGTGCTGAGGCTGATGGGACCGGCCGCGCTGGGGATAGGTCTGATCCAGATCAACGTTTGCGTGGACAAGATGCTGTCTTTCTGGGCTGACCCCGGGGCGCCCGCAATGCTGGAATACGCGGAGCGGCTGATATACCTGCCGCTGGGGATGTTCGGCACGGCCTTCATGACGGTGCTGTTGCCGACTTTCTCTAAGCAGGTTGCATCCGGCGACCTTGCCGGTATGCGCGGCACACTTGAGCGTGCGATACGGAACTTGGCTGTGATCATGGCGCCATGTTCAGTGGCGCTGGCGGTGCTTTCGTTGCCGATTATAGAGTTGATCTATTCGTTCAAGGGCGGGCAGTTCGGTCCGGAAGCGGCGGTGCTCAGTGCGCGGGCACTGGCTGCTTACGCGCCTGGCCTGCTTTTTTTCAGTTTCCAGAAGGCGGTGATTCCTGCTTTTTACGGCATGCAGGATCTGCGGACGCCGGTGCGGGTCAGTATGTTCGGACTGGCGCTGAACATCACGCTAAATGTTACGAGCGTCCTGTTTCTGCCGCACGGTTGGAAGCACGCGGGCATAGCTGGCTCAACGGTAGTCACCAGCATGGTCAACGGGCTGACCTTGGCCGTGATCCTGCACCGTCGGCATGGTTCGCCCAGGGCGGGCGCGGTGTTGGTGCCTGTGCTAAAATCCGTGGCCTGTGCGCTGTTGATGGCGCTGGCGGCGCGGGCGGTCTTCGCGGCGTGCGGTGGCGGGTTTATCGGAGCCGTACCGGAAGGCAAGCTCGGGCAGGTCGCAGTGATGACCGTGACGGTCGCGGCGGGTATTGCGGTATACGGCGGACTGATGGCGCTGGTAAGCCGCGCGGAGTTGGTTGAAATGGCGGGAGAGTTGCTGGGGCGCAAGAAGTTGAGGAGGGGCGGTAATGGCTAAAACTTTTGTGGTGGCTTGCGGCGGCACCGGCGGTCATGTTTTTCCAGGGCTGGCCGTGGCCGATGAGTTGGAGCGCAGGGGGCATACGGTCGAGGTCTGGCTGGCGGGACGCGATATTGAGTCATTTACGGTTGGTGACCGCGAGCGCAAATTGTTCGCGACCGGCATGCGGCAGATATCGCTGCGGACGCTGCCTGGCGCGTTGCGCTCTGTGTGGCGTTGTCTGGAAAGGTTGAAGGAACTCAATCCCGACGCGCTGCTGGCGATGGGCAGCTACTCAAGTCTGCCCCCGGCCTTGGCCGCATATATTCGTCGTGTGCCGGTGGTGCTGCACGAAGCCAACGCGGTGCCGGGTAAAGCCGTGGAGGCTCTGTCGCGTTATGCGGCCATGACCGCCTACAGTTTCGAGGGCACCGAGAAATGGCTGCATGGTCGGCGGGTGTGCCGTACCGGGCTGCCGGTGCGCAATGATCTGTGCGGGTGTGAACGTTTCGGCGACATCCCGGACGGAAACTTCACTTTCCTTGTGACTGGCGGCAGTCAGGGTGCGCGGCGGGTGAACGAACTGGTCGCGCAGGCGATGTGTTTGTTGAAGCAGTCTGGTTCGGAAGAGTTTTATGTGATTCACCAGTGCGGTCAGGCTGACGAGCAGCACTTGCGCGAGGTTTACCAAAAGGCGGGAGTTAACGCGCGTACATGTGCTTTCATCCGGGAGATGGGGAGGGCCTACGCCTCGGCTGATTTCGTGATAGCTCGGGCCGGGGCTTCGACTTGTTGCGAGCTTTGTCTTTTGGGCAAGCCGGCTCTGCTGATACCGCTGCCCGAGGCCAAGCGCAACCACCAGCATCTCAACGCGGCGGCACTGATGCGCGGGGGCGGGGTTGACGAGGGTATCCAGGGCGAACTTTCAGGGCGTTCGGTCATGCGCTATCTGCAGAACAAGATGAAAGATCCGGAGAAGCTGGCGGCGATGGGCGCGGCGCTCAAGGCCATGGCCATGCCAGACGCCGCCGTACGCGTGGCCGATGTCATGGAGTCGGTCTAACGATAATTAAAGCGGCACCGGCGATCTTGCAGCCAACAAATAAGGTGCTGCAAGATTCCGCCTGGGTTGCTGATTGCATTGACAGACCTTTCCCGGTATCATATACGGCAAATGAACGCAGAGGCGACTACAATCACAGAAATGCCGCCCGGCTGTAAAGGTGAGGACGCACTCCTTTCCACAGCCGAAGCCCTTCGTGTCCGGTTGTTCGCCACAGTCTCGCTACAGCACCAGAAGGAGTTCGGACAATTCCTGACACCCCCGCATGTGGCCGACCTTATGGCCGCGATGTTTGCCGTCCGCTCTACTCATGTGCGGTTGCTTGATGCAGGGGCTGGCATCGGCATTTTGTCTGCGGCTTTCGTCCGTCACCAACTAAAGAGAAAGGTGCCGCCGAAGCGCATTGAGGTGACGGCCTACGAGCTCGATGCGGCACTTGTTAGAAGCATCGAGCAGACTTACGAAACGTGCCGTAGCGCGTGCCAGCAACGTGGAGTCGAGTTCTCGGCCACGATCCGCAACACGGATTTCATCGCCGAAGCTGCTGAGATGCAAAGGCGCGACCTCTTTTCTACTGCGCCGCAGCTCTTCGATGCGGCCATCGTGAATCCCCCGTACGGGAAGCTGCCAGTCACGTCAGAAAACTATCGTCTCCTACGGGTCGTGGGTGCTGAAACGACGAACCTTTATACTGCCTTCCTGAACCTGATAATCGGGCTGTTGCGTCCCAAGGGCGAACTTGTCGCAATTACGCCGCGCAGTTTTTGTAACGGTCCATATTTCAAGCTATTCCGTCAGCGGCTTCTCAAGCAAATGTCGCTCCGCAGGCTCCACGTTTTCGGATCCAGGACGGCGGCATTCAAACACGACAATGTGTTGCAGGAAAACATTATTATTCGTGCGGTCAAAAACGCCAAGCCGTCTTCATCGATAATTGTCTCGCAGAGCGGTGGCGGCGTTGCTGACGCGGTTCGCAGCCGCGCATTTCGAGCGGCAGAAATCGTTTCGCCTACTGACACAGAGGCCTTCATCCACATTCCCACTTGTAAGGAGCATCTTGCCGCCCGTGCTCAGGTCGCTCGACTGGATAGTACCCTCGATCGCCTCGGCCTCACGGTCTCGACCGGACGGGTCGTGGATTTCAGGGTTCGTGACCACATCCGGCAGCAACCGGAGGCAGGCACATGTCCGCTGATCTATCCCTGCCACTTTGACCGGTTGTTCGTGACGTGGCCCGCGCTTAAGGGACGTAAACCCAACGCCATCCGCGAAGATGAGCAGACAAAGCGTCTGGTTATTCCTGCCGCCGTATACGTTTTGACGAAACGATTCACGTCTAAGGAAGAGCGGCGAAGGGTTGTAGCTTGCATTTATGATCCTAGTCGCATCGGTGCGCAGCAAGTCGGCTTCGAAAACCACCTGAACTACATCCATGCAGGCGGGAAGGGGTTGGATATGATCATCGCTAAAGGGCTTTGGGCCTACCTCAACTCGTCGGCGCTCGACCTTTACTTCCGGCAGTTCAACGGTCACACCCAAGTCAATGCGACTGATCTCCGCAACATGCGGTTTCCGACGGAGCGCCAATTGCGCGCGATTGGAGGCCAGATCAGCGATGAGGGCATGGGGCAGGAGGGGGTAGACCAGATTGTGATTAAGGAGACACAGGCATGAGGTTATCGACCGGCAAAGGCAAATTGCGTGGAGTGCGCAAACTCAAAGAAGCCATCTCAATTCTTCGCGAAATAGGTTTCGGCCCCAAGCAAAGCAACGAGGTCGCCGGATATGTTCTTCTCGCCATGCTTGATCTTGGCCCCTATGACCTATGGGAGAATGCGCATAGCCCTTTGCGCGGGATCACCCCCATAATTGACTTCGTGGCCGAGAAATACCGGACAAGATATGCACCGAACACCCGCGAGACCATCCGTGACGAAGCGGTTAAATACTTTGTCGAAGAGGGACTGCTGGTAAAGAATCCTGACAAACCGACACGCCCGACGAACAGCGGCAAGACTGTGTACCAGATTGAGCCAACCGCATTCAACCTGTGCAGGGCTTTCAAGACCGAAACGTGGGTTGATACTATGACGCGGTATCTTGCCGCCAAGGAAGACATCAAAAGGGATTTGCAGCGTGCACGGCAAATCGCGCGCATTCCGGTCCGCCTGCCGTTCGGCAAGGCGATTACACTTTCGCCGGGCGGTCAGAATCCGCTGATCAAGGCGTTTATCGAGCAGTTCTGCACACGGTTTGTGCCGGGTGGCGTGGTTCTTTACGTTGGAGATGCCGAGAACAAGTTCCAGCACTTCGAAACCGAGTACTTCGCCCGTGTAGGCGTACAGATCGATTCAGCCTCCAAGATGCCGGATGTAGTCGTTCACGACCCGAAGCGCGGATGGCTGGTCATCTGCGAAGCCGTGACAAGCGCCGGAGTTGTGGACGGAAAGCGTCGGCGGGAACTCAAGGAGTTGTTCGCAGGATTTCGCAACGGACTTGTTTTCGTCACCGCGTTTGAGGATCGGGGCGCAATGGGCCGTTTTTTGAGCCAGATATCATGGGAAACTGAAGTGTGGATTGCCGATGACCCTGACCATGTTATCCACTTCAACGGCGAGCGATTCCTTGGCCCATATCCAGACACCGTCAGTTGAAGCCCAGACGAAGCCGCAGGAATCTTATCCGTTCGATGCGGATATACTGTATGTGACGCCGGGTACATACAACGCATAGCGCTGTCACGGCTGGGGCGTTTCCAGCATCTGGCGGGCGAACATCTGGAAGAGCAGCTCTTGCAGGATTTGCCTGCCGTCGCGGTTGGCGCGCTGCAGGGCGGCGATCTCGTTGGCGGCGAAGCGCGCCGACACGGTCAGGCCGCGTTGTGGGGAGATGCAGATCCCCAGTGAAGCCCCGTCGCCGCCAACCGGGAAGCGCCTGGCCTGATCGGGCTTTATGTCAGGCATCATGGTGACGATATGCCTTAAAAGGGCGGAGGCCCTAAAGACGCCGCCAGCCGCTATTTCTTCTGCGGACATGGCAGTGTTTTGCGCTTGAAGTTTGCGGTGCAGCGGCACGGGCGTGGACGCGAACAGGTCGGACGGCAATTCCTGACTTAACGCTTGAGGCGGGCCGACAACTGTGATCAGGTTGTCTTTGACCAGTGCGGTCTCCAGCGCGGCGTGTTTAAGAAATAGCGAAAGGATCGTGTTCAGCATGGATGCCGATGAGACAGCGTTCGTGCCGTTTGCTTGTGCAACGGACGGCAAGGCAATGGAGTAAGTTTCGATCTCGAGGCCGGCGGATTGCCGCGGCGACCCGCGCCGCAGGACGATGCCATCTTCGCGTGGCGCGGTGTGGAGCTTCTTTATGGTTTGTTTGACCGCTTCCCGGTCCTTGACCGTTTCGATCTGAACAAGGCAGAGTCCCCGGCGCGATTTGGTCGGTGCTAGATACAGCACCCGGTCACCGGAAAAGGCCTGTGGCGGCAACATGGAGCGGGCCGGGTTCAGTAGCGGCAGCTCTGCGCTGCCGCGGTAAGCGTTCCAATGCCGGTCGGGCCCCGATGCGGTGACGGAGGCGTAGAATGCATTTTCCGGTATTGCGTTCCACAGCGGCCGGTCCGGAAGCAGTCGTAAAGCCGCGATCTTATCCAAAGGCGTGTCCGGCTTGGGTGTGCCGCGCAGAGTGATGTCCAGTGCCTGTCCGTCTAGAGCGACTTCAATCATAAGGGTCTCGAAATCCTTGAGGAAGCGGTCGGCGTTGAATATGGTTTCGGAGAACACGGTGTACTTGCCGGACAGGTCCGCCATGCGTTGTGGGTTGACCAAGGCGCGGAAGGTGCCGCTGGAAGATTGGGATGGTGCGCCGATGAGGCTGGCGCGGTTCGCCCAGGTCCAGTCGAGGGCTTCGGGTGATCGCGAAGCCAGCAAGTGTTTGCCGGACAGTGCGGCCGCGACGCGCGGAGCGAGGTTGGTGCTGGATGGGTTTTCGAAGAGGGTGTAATTTTCCAGCGGCGTTGACGAGCCATAGGCTTCGTTGAAAAAGTGTTGTACTGTAGCGCCGGTATCAGCCAGCGGTATCAGCGCCACGAGCGCGGGGTTATCGTCCGACAGCGGCAGGGCGGGGTCCACGGTCTGCACGAAGCGCAGGGGCTCCCGCGACGAGACACCGGAAAAAGAGGGCAGCGCCAGCATTGAGGCAAGCCGTAGTTCGACCGACTCCGGTTTAATCGGCAGCTCGGCACTCCGGCAGAAGGCGGACATGCCGTAAATCGCGCTCAGATAGTTGTCGGCTTCGACCATAGCCACAAACAGCCGTTCAGCGCGACCGACCGATACGGCGGTTAAACATACAAAGGCGGCTAGCGTGAAGCTATTGCTTTTAGTGCACATAAAAGTTTTGAGAAGGGTAGCACATGAAAAACGCTGTTGACAATTCATTATGTGTTTCTTTTGGGCTTCGGGATTTTTAAGATAGTCAGCTTAGTTGTGAACCTGACTTAGTCGATTGCGCATTTTTCCGTACATCAGGGCATACGCTTGCCGAGCAGGAAGAGGAAAGCTGGTCCGCCGATAACGGCGGTGATGATGCCCACGGGGATTTCGGTGGGCGCGATCACGGTGCGCGCGATGCCGTCGCAGAGAACCAGCACGGCCCCGCCCAGCAGAAACGAGC
>JAQVQN010000082.1 GCA_028701555.1 Kiritimatiellia bacterium
GGTTGACTACGGCGCGCTTTCCTCGTCGCTCTTCTGCTTCCAGAGTCAGGTAGGTTCGCTGCTGGACGAGGAACTCGGGCTGCTGCGCGGCCGCGTGCTGACCGCTGCGCCCGGCAACACGGTCGCGCCCTGGTTCAACCGGCTGTTCTGGAACATGACCTCCGGCATCACGGGCGGCGAGGTAGCGTACACTGTCAACTACGGCATCGGCGAGAAGACGGGCGACGCCGTACTCGACGAAAACGACGCGGCGCTCATGTATCCGCAGGGACATGGTGACGCATGGGGACACTACCTGAGCGCTCTGAAGGGTTATTACCGGCTGCTCCGCAACCCCCACTTCTCGTGGGGCGAAATCAGCATGAGCGAACTGAATATGGGCGACACGGCGGTCAATGTGGACTACGGCGACGAATCGCGCTTCGCGCAGGTCGCGGCGGCGCTGGCAAAAACCGGCGCGGAGATTGTCGACCGCACGGCGCGCAAGGTTTGGGCCGGTGGCGGCACTGGGGGCGAGGGCTATTTGGACGATGTTACCGAAAGAGCCTTCGGTTATGGCGAGTGGGGTACGCGTACCGGTCTGGGGGCTTTCTACAACTGGACGGTAGCCAACAGTATCCTGCCAGCCGGAACAGGCAACGCAAACGGAATCGACGGAGCGCTGACTGATGAAGGGTTGCTGAACATTGACCGCACTAACGTGCGCGCACTCTCCATGTTGGCGGCGCAGCACGCTGCGGTACAGAAAAAAGTTGATCGCCTTGACCGCGGCTTGAACCCGCTAGGGTTCGCGGACAACTCGGTGCCTTTCGACATTTCTGCCGATGGCGTGGAGGACGGTTCGTCCAGCCACTTCGAGCAGATCCTCGACCGCGCCGAGACCGCGCTGCAAAATGCCGGCGCCCTTCTGGATCGAGCGCAGACGCGCGGCAGCGCGCTGAGGCAGTTGCAAGACACGCAGACTTCCTACGCGAACACGCTGGACGTGCAGGAGCAGAGCTACACCGAACAACTGATCGCTCTCTTCGGTTATCCGTACACGGGCGACATCGGCGCGTCCGGCACTTATGTGTCGGGCTATGACGGGCCGGATCTGTACCATTACATGTGGATGGATCTGACACCGTACGGTTTTTCGAGCCTCGATCTGAGGCCCGCCTTGACCACGACGCTGCACGTGGCAGAGAACGCGGCGTACGACACCGCCAACAGCCTGAACTTCGTAACCACCGACACCGGAACTGTGGCAGTGCTGAGCTACGCGCTTTCGGCGAACGGGCTCGTCGTGACACCGGACAGCATCACCGGAGCCCGCCGCTCTTCGGGATCGATTCAGGCCGCCTATCGCGATTTCCTCCAGGCATATGTGTCCGTCCGCAGCGCCCAGGACGCCTCTGGCCGTACCTACGACACGATGGTCGGGGCGGTGGATCTGGCGGCCTGCGATGCGGCCATGGGGCAGTGGCAGACGGTTAAAGAAAAGCTGGAGGCAATCCGCTATTTCACTGATACGGCGTATGGCCTGAACCTCGTGTCGACCGTGGCCGAGGGCGCGGCGGAAGTGCTGGAGAGTTACGATAACGGATGGATGTTTACGGGCATTGCGCAAGCGGTGGCAAGGGGTGTTCAGTATGCTTTCCAAGTGGCGGCGGACAGCGCGGACTACGCCAAGGCGGTTAGGGAACTTGACCTTGCGAAAGCGGAGGCGCTCGCCGAGTACCGCGGCACTGTTTCTGAGCTGGCCGCAGCCGCTGGCGAGGCGATTGACGCGCACGCCGCATCCGTGCATGCCCTGAATGCGGCCTGGGCTGTGATGCTTGACCGTATCGACGATATCGACACGTTGGTCGCCGAGGGCGAGCGCCTGCTCGAGGCGCGCGAACAGACGCGCAGGCAGTCCGTGGCGTATCTTACTCAGGCCCGTTACAACGACATGTTCTTCCGCTTGACGCAGAACGAAGCGCTCGCGCGTTACGGCACAACGTTCGACCTGGCGCAGCAGTACACCTGGCTGGCGGCGAAGGCATACGACTACGAGACGGGCCGGCTCACCGCCGACGCGGCGGCCGGAAGCGCGTTCCTCGCCGAGATCGTTGCCGCCCGCTCGACGGGCGTGCTGATAGACGGCAGACCGGCGCTGGGCAACGATGGCGGAGACCCCGGGCTCGCGGACATCCTAGCCCGCATGAAAGCCAACTGGCAGGTTCTGAAGCCGCGCCTCGGCATCAACAACCCGCAGTCTTACACGACGTGGTTTTCGCTGCGTCAGGGACTGTTCCGCATCCTGCCCGGAAGCGGGGGCGATGACGCATGGGGTCTGCAGCTCTCCAAGTACTGGGTGGACAACATTCTCGAACTGTCCGACTTCAAACGCTACTGTCAGGCGTTCTCGCCGACCCAGACAAGGGAGCCCGGGTTGGTCATCCCGTTCACCACGACGGTCGAGGCTGGAAAGAACCTATTCGGTCGAGATCTCGCCGGCGGCGATTCGGCCTATGACTCCACCTATTTCGCCACCAAGATCGCTGCTGCGGGTGTCCGGTTCGCAGATTACAACGCGTTCGCGCCGGGCGCGTCCGGCGCGGCGTATCTGTCGGTGACGCCGGTGGTCTATCTGGTGCCGCTGGGCACGGACCGCATGCGCGACCCTGGCGACCTTAACACGGTGCTCGACTATCCGGTGGCGGATCAGGTGATGCAGGAGCCTTTCGTGATCGGCAGCGAGAGTCTGAACGGCATCGACTGGACAACGCTCTACAACAGCCTTAAGGGCGTCGCGGACGGCGCGATCACGCTCCGGCGCTATCCCTCCTTCCGGGCTTCGACCGCAGAATCGGACGGCGAAGACATCAAAGCCGCCAGCAAACGGCTCGTGGGGCGTTCGGTCTGGAACACGCGCTGGGTGCTGATCGTGCCCGCCGCAGCGCTTGGCGCCGACCGTGAGGCCGCCCTCACGGTCTTCATCAAGGGACGCGACACGAATCGCGACGGCAAGCTGGATCAGCTTCCGGTCAGCGACATTCAAATCGGGTTCAGAACCTATTCCAATTCTGGGAACTAAGGCCGTGGCCGTCTGCGGCGGGAGAATGCGATGAAAAAAGGTTTTGCCATTATTCTGGTAGGGATACTCAGTGTGTCCGCCGCAACGGCGGGCACGGTGGCGCTGCCGCCGTTCACCTATACCGGACGTCTCATGAACAACCTGCGCGTGGCATACACGGAGGGCGTCACAATCTATGCCCGCAACACAAACGGTGTGCTGTTGGCCCGGGCACCGGTGTTTGCCCCCGACATCTCCGTGCGGAACTACGCACTTTCCGTTCCGCTGGCCTCCGCACCGACCGAAAAGACAGCCGTCGTCGGAGAACGGCTCGTCTTCGAGGTTGACGACGGCAGCACGCTCTGGGTAGAACAGGCGCTTATGCCGGACAACACGGTCGGCAATCCCGGAGCGGTCGCTGTCGCAGACATCGTGCTGGTCACGGACACGAATGGAAACGGGGTTGATGATACATACGAAAGCATGATCGAAACTTTGCGTTACGAACTCGACGGGTTGTACGAGCAGTACGACGCCAATGCGGACTACGACAAAGACGGGGTGCCGAATGGGCAAGAGTATCTGGCTGGCACCGATCCGCTCAGTGATGCGGAGACATTTGTGATCGACGAGATGCAAAACCTTGCGCCTACGATCGCGATTCAAAGCAGCCGCGCGGTCATCCGGTTCTACGCCACCCGCGGGCGCACCTATTCGGTTGTGTCATCAACCAGTCTGGACAATCCGCAGTGGCAGGCGCAGCCGTTCCGCCTGACCGATTCCGAGAGCGCAGCCGTTTCGGAAGTATACTATTCACCTGCTTCAGTGGAACAGGAGGGGAGCGTTATATTCTATGTTCCTTCCGGTGCCGAGGCCATGTTCTACCGGTTGCGGGTTGAGTGAAACATTTGACGGAAAAGGGGAAGCGCGTATGAAAAAGAGTGTTTGTCTGCTGGGCTGGATGGCGTTGGCCTTTTTCTGCCGGGCTCAGGCGGTGCCGCAGACAGTCACGCTGGTCAGCGGCTGGAATGCGTTCTATCTGCGTGTGGATCCTGGGGCTACGGCTGTCGATTTCTTCGCTGACTGGCCGGTAGACTGCGTGAGCCTGTACGACAGCGCTGCGTTCCTGCGGACGGCGCAGTACGCGACGGATGCGACGGTCGAGCCCGTGCCCGGCGCGTCGTTTCTGGTCTGGCACCGCGGCATGGCCGACATTTCCACCCTGAAAAACATGGCGGGCGACCGGGTCTACGTCTGTTTTGCGAAGGCGGCGCATTCCGTTACCGTTTACGGCACACCCTGCGTGCCGCGCATGGCATGGCACGCAGCTTCGTCCGGCGCGGGCGATGCCGCGCTGAATTTATTCGGCGTGTCCATGATCCCCGGGCAGACGGTCACGCCTTCCGTCTATCTGAAAGGGTTAGGTACGGGGTATACGGGGGTCCAACGCATCGCGGGCGGTAATCCGGCCAAACCGGGCCTCGTCCCCGTGGCGAGCGTCAGAGACGGTCAGGTGCTGGTCATGGACGCCAATGCGCTCAGCGACTGGGCTGGCCCGCTGTATATAGCGCCTGTCGGAGGCATCCGCTTCGGTTCGGAGGCGTCGCTGGCGCGCTTCAGTGTGCGCAACGATGCGCCGACTAACCGCACGGTGACTCTGTCTTACGCGCACTCGCAGGAGGTAGAACTCGCTGAGAAGCCGCCGTTGCTGGAACTGTTATACAAGACGGCGTCCAACACCTGGGACACTGTCCCGTTGACGCTATCGAAGACGCTGGCGACGGGCGAGACATGGACACTCCAACTGGCTATCGACCGTACGCAGTTCAACGGAGTCGAAGGTGCCAAACGCGCGGGCATTTTGACGGTTGACGATGCGGACGGCGGCTCGCTGTTTCGTGCGCACGTTCCGGTTTCAGCAGTAGGTGGCGCGGAAGCTTCGATCGCGAAATCGGCCTGGCCCGCCGGGCTCTGGGTGGTGCAGATGAAGATGGAGCAAGTGAGCCAAATCCAGTCCGATACTGCGGTCACGGACGGCGTGGCGGCCGGCGGCAGGATGGCGCTGCGCACCATTCTGCATGTGGATCTGGATGGCAATATGAAGCTTTTGCAACGCGTTTTGCTCGCCACATCCGAAGCATCGGGCGGCAAGGCGACGGTTTCCCTGCACCTGTCTGACGAATCGGTTCCGGCCGGGGCCGGCGTCATGCGTCTCAGCACGGTCGACATGGGGGTCGACAACCCGTGTGTCGCCGCCGATTCTGGCACGTTCCTCGATCAGGCGCGCTTCTCCTTCACGGTGGGCGAGCGCGACCGCTCGAACCCCTTCCGCCATCCCTACCATCCCGACCACGACGGTCTGCGCTGGGACTTTTCCACGCCAACACCTTCCGGCGACACCGCATCTAACTACATCGGCACGGTCAAGCCGGAGACCTTCTCGGTCTCGAACGCCGTGACGTTTGTGTGGAGCGAGAATGCCTCGGCTATCGCGGTCTGGGATCCGTCCGAGACGCTTACGGGCACCTGCCGCTGGGCCCTATCAGGTCTGCGCCGGGAAGGGGTGATCAACGTTGACGGCACATTCACCATGCGTCGCGTCAGCACTGTCGGAGCGTTGACGCCGTGACGCGCCGGGCAGGATGGAGGCTGTTCATTCTTGTCGCCGTCGCAGCGGCCTCGGCTCGGCGATCATTCGCCGGTGCCTATACCAACATGGCGGGCGAGGTGGTTGTCGGAGACGTGGTCTGCATCACCAACCGGCTCGCCACCTTCCGTGTCGCAGGCGGCATGGTCAAGACGGTTGCGCTGCAACGCTTTTCTTCGGCAGAACGGGAGCGCGTACTGCTGGCCGCGGGTCAGAAGATTCCGCTGCCGGACGAACTGGAGCGGCGGCTGGTTTATCTGCGTGATCTGAGCGTGCGCGCCGAGCGTTTGGAGTTGGCCGGAAAGCTGACCGCCGAACAGGCGGACGCGCGCAAGAAAGAGCTGCGGACGCTCTGGAGGCGCGGACTGGACGAGGCTTGCGCCCGTGGTCAAATCTCGGAGAATGCACACAACCAGTGGGGCGAAGAGCTCGGGAAGTGATGCTGAACTCACCTTTAAAAATGCGTGTTTCAATCTATAACAACCAAAGACGTTTAAAACTCGACAGCGCCGCTATAAGGCAACTGGCCGTCGCGCTTGCGGAATTGGCGCGGGCGCGACAACCGGGGGAGCCGCCGTGGCGCGAGGTAACGGTCTATTTGCTGGATAACGCGGGTATCGTGCCGGTCAATCAGGCGGTGATGCGCCACGCGGAAGCGACGGATGTGATCACGCAGCGCTATGAGCCGTTGCCGGGGGAGCCGGCGGGCTTGATAGGGGAGATATTCGTGAATGTCGAACGCGCCTGCCGTGCGGCACCGCGTCGCCGGGGCTGGTCCGCTGACCGCGAGCTGGCCTTGTACCTGGCACACGGCATCGACCACCTGACCGGCGCCGACGACCGTGCGCCCGCCGGCCGCGCCCGCATGCGACGCCGCGAGTTAGCCTGGCTGCGGAAGCTTTCGTTGACACCTCTGTTCCGAACGGATAACATCAAGCGCTAAACGTTATACGTTGGAGATTTTCATGAACGGAGCAATACTGCTGTTGACTGGGTGCGGCATTTTCGCTGCGGCCTATTTTTTCTACGGCAGGTTTGTCGAGAGAGTATTTGGCGTTGATCCCGGGCGTCCGACGCCTGCGCACACCATGCGTGACGGCATTGATTATGTGCCGACACGACCGGCCGTGCTGTTCGGCCACCATTTCGCCAGCATTGCGGGCGCGGGTCCGATCGTGGGGCCGGTGCTGGCCGCCCAGTTCGGCTGGTTGGCGGTGGCTTTATGGGTTGTTTTCGGCTGTGTTCTGATCGGCACGGTGCATGACTTGGCCGCGATGTTTTTGTCGGTGCGCCATCAAGGACGCTCAATCGGCACGGTGATCGAGGCCCTGATGGGGTATTGGGGGCGCATGCTCTTCCTCTTTTTCTGCTGGTTCACGTTGATCCTGGTGGTGGCGGAGTTTCTGCGGCTTGTGGCCAGGACTTTTATCACAACGCCTGAAGTGGCCACAGCTTCGCTGCTCTTTATCGCAGTGGCGGTGGTTTTCGGACAGGTCGTGTACCGCAAGGGCATGAACATCGCCAAGGCTTCGCTGATTTTCGTGCCGCTGACCTTCGCCTGCGTTTATGTCGGAACCTTGTGGCCGCTAAACCTCCAGCAACTTCTGGGATGTTCGGAGACCGCGGCTTCGCAGGTCTGGATTGTGGTGCTGCTGCTTTATTGTTTTGCGGCCTCGGTGCTGCCGGTGTGGCTGCTTTTACAGCCGCGCGACTATCTCAACTCCTACCTGCTCTATGCCATGATGGCCTTGGGGCTTGTCGGCATACTGGTGGCGATGCCGCAGCTCAGGCTGGATGCTTTCACGGGTTGGAGGGCGGTCAATCCTGCGAGCGGCGCGAGCGATCCTTTACTGCCTTTGCTTTTCGTGACCGTAGCTTGCGGCGCATGCTCAGGCTTTCACGCCTTGGTAGCGTCCGGCACCACCGCGAAGCAGGTTGACAAAGAGAGCCATATGCGTCCGATCGCCTATGGCGGCATGCTGATAGAGGGCGTGCTGGCACTGATCGCGCTTATAGCCGTGGGAGTCATGACCCAGAGCGATTATGCGTCAGCCATGAAATCGCGCGGCGCGGTCGCGCTTTTCGCGGACGGCGTGGCGGGCTTCACTGACAAGCTGGGACTGCCGCATCATGCCGGCGTGGTCTTTATCTCGCTGGCGCTGGCGGCTTTCTTGATGACCACCCTCGACACCGCCACCAGGCTGGCGCGCTTCACGTGGCAGGAGCTGTTCCTGCCGCGCGAGGTTTACGGCAGCGAGCCGTCGGCAACACCGCCGGCGCGGCTGTTCTTTGCCAACCGTTATATCGCGACAGCGGTGGCTGTTTTCGTTTCCGGCTGGCTGTTGCTGGGCGGCGGCTCCAAGAGCCTGTGGCCGATCTTCGCCTCGTCAAACCAGTTGCTCGCGGCTTTGACGCTGCTAGGCTGCCTGCTATGGATGATACGGCACAAGCGGCCGGTCGCAGTGGTGCTGTTGCCGATGCTGTTCATGATCTTTACCAGCGGCTCGGCCGTAGTCACGATCTTCTTGCGTAACGCAAAGGCATGGAGCGCCGAAGGCTTCAAGGCTGGCGGAGTAATGACGCTGACGGCAGGCGTGCTGTTTGTTATGGCGTTAACCCTGATCGCCTTGGGCGGAGTTAGCCTGAGGCGTGCGACTTTAAAAAACAAGTAAGGTATATAGAAAAGATGGCTAAAGAACTGGCATGCGCTTTGATTAATCCTTATCCGATCCGGAAATCCCGAACCGGCGGAATCATTGCACGTTATCTGGTGCGCACCGACCTCAAGCTGGTCGGTGCCCGCATCATCGGAGCCTCCCAGGAACTGGCTGAAGAGTTTGCTGATTATCTTGATAAGTATGACGCTTCCGATCCCG
>JAQVQN010000083.1 GCA_028701555.1 Kiritimatiellia bacterium
GGCCAAGATCGGATGGAGCCACGGCCACGGCTCTCTGGCGGATGACAATTACAAAGCATGGTGGACGGCCGATGACACAGGATCCGGTCCAGAGTCAATCGCCCTCATGACCACCGCCGCCCGCCGCAGCACCCTGGAATCCTCGCCCTATCAATACAGGATACATCTCAACTTCTACGGCTACACAGGCAGCGGCACACCCACAGCCACCGTCCACGTCACCTTCGCAGGCGTCACTATCAGCAAAACGATCACCCCCGGCACCAACGCTTCCACCGCAGCCACACCCTCCGACCCCTACGTCACGATCACTTTCGCCGCAGACGGCACCCCCACGTCAATCGCGTGATACCCCATCCAAACATTCTTCCCATAAACTTTTCAAACTTTTTTTCTGTTTACACGATTAGTCCCACAGTTCATCGCACACTTGAGTTCACGCCTGCTTGGTTACGCTTAAGCCACATGCCTAGTCGGCATTGAGTAAGAAAGGCGACCGCAATTTGCCCAAAGATGCTGCGGAAGACCATGAAATTGTTGGAAGAACCAAAATTATTTGTTTTCACTAGCATCCCATAGGGACGCCGGATTTTAGGATTTTAGGTTAATAGACGTTTAGGTATTCACTGAAAACGCATTGTTTGTGAACCGTCACAAGCGGTTCACATGTTTGTGGAAAACACCGTTTGCTTGTATAATGACGTTAATCAGACCGGTTTTACCTAATAACCTACAGCCTAAAAAGCTAAACGCCTAAGCGTCCTATGGGACGCTACTGATTTGTTTTTGAAAAATGCAACGATATTACGTTTGTTGTTTTATGCACGTCATGCCGTCGGGAAAAAGATATAGTATTCAACTATTTAAGTTAAAGGGGAATCATGTCTAACAAATTCTTTCGCCTGGCTGGCTTTTTGAAGAAGATCAGAGTGTTGCTGTTTTTGGCGGGAGTCGTCGTCTACGGCAGTCCGCCGGTCGTACTGGAGTGGACCGAAGGGTTCAGTCTGCCGCCGCAGTCGGACGGCAGCGCGGCGGTGGGGTTGGGTGCGCCGTTCTACGGCGAGCATAACGGGGTCGCGCTGCTAGCGGGCGGTTCAAATTTTCCGGAGATGCCGCTGGTCGAGGGCGGGCCCAAGCGCTACCATGCCGAGATTTACGCGCTTCCCGCTGGTCAAACCAATTGGCTGCAGGCTGGGCGGTTAAAGGGGCCAGCAGCGGAAGGCATGTCGGCGACGACCCCGCGCGGTGTGGTGTGCGTCGGTGGCGGGGACGGCAAAGAGACCCTGGCGCGGGCGTTTCTGCTGACTTGGGACGCGGCGCGCGGGCAGGCGGTTGAGACAGTGCTGCCGGATTTCCCTTATGCGGTGCGCCTAGGCGGTGCGGCGTCGCGTGGCAACCGCGTATATGTGGCGGGTGGCGGCGGTACGGAGGCGCTGGGGTCTGAGGTCTGGACGCTGGATTTGGACGACTTGGCTGCGGGCTGGCGGGCGTTGCCGCCGCTGCCGGGCGCCAAGGGACGTATGCAGGCGCAGGCCTTCGTCCAGAACGGCGACCAGAAGAAGACGCTGCTGTATGTGGTGGGCGGCTACGCCAGACACGCTGACGGAGGGGTTTACTCGCTGACCGATGGCTATGCCTACGACTTGTCTCAACCGGATGGATCGGGAGTATGGCGGCCGGTTTCACCTGCCGTGATCAATGGAAAAATCAGCGATCAGCGATCAGAGATCGGCACTCCGGCTTCCGACCTCCGACCTCCGACCTCTGGTGCATGGCCGCTGATCGGAGCCAAATGCGTGACCGTCGGAGACCAGCACGTCTTGTTCTTCGGCGGACTGGACGCGGCATATTTCGACGACAACCAGCGCAAGATGGCTGCGCTAACAGGCGACGCGCGCGATGCGCAGCGGATCGCCTATCAGTCCAAGTTGCCGAGCTCATGGAATCGTCGAGTGCTGGCCTATCACACGGTCACTGACCGCTGGTTCGAGTTGGGCGAGGTGCCGTTCCAGCCAACCGTGGCAGGCGCGTCTATTAAGCTGTCAGACGGCAGTGTGCTGCTGGCTTCGGGCGAGATTCAGCCAGGCATACGCACACCGGTTTGCACGGTCGGGCGTTTCGTGGCGCGGCGAAAATTCCATCCGCTCAACTGGGCGGTAATGGGCGTCTATTTCGCAGGCTTGGCTGGAATGGGTGTGTGGTTTATGCGCAAGAAGAAAAGCGCAGATGATTTCTTCCGCGGCGGCGGGCACATACCGTGGTGGGCGGCTGGCATCAGCATAGTGGCAGCCATGTCCAGCTCGATATCTTTTCTGGCGGTTCCGGCTTTAGCGTATATCTCGGACTGGCGTTACGCACCCAAGATTTTCTGTATGGCGCTGATTCCTCCGATCGTGATCGGTTATTACCTGCCATTTTTTCGCAAGCTCAATCTTACCTGCGCGTATGAATATCTGGAATTGCGCTTCAATCTGG
This sequence comes from Kiritimatiellia bacterium, assembly GCA_028701555.1. GTDB lineage: Bacteria > Verrucomicrobiota > Kiritimatiellia > RFP12 > UBA1067 > JAQVQN01. The sequence continues at coordinate 2,476 of JAQVQN010000083.1, forward strand.
CTTGCCGGCTGTTTGCGAGTCTGGCCTTCAACGTTTACATGGTTGCCAGGGTTTCGGTGGTGGCGTATCTGCCCGCGCTGGTGGTTTCGGCGACAACCGGCATGGACGTGAACTTGTGCATTGTCTGTGTGTGTCTGCTGACGATCCTGTACTGCGCTTCCGGCGGTATCGAGGCTGTGATATGGAGTGATGTGGTGCAATGCTTGGTTTTGCTTGGCGGTGCTTTCATGTTGCTGATATTGCTCATGAGCGGCACGGACGGCGGCGTGGCCGGAGCCTTCAATTCCGCGTATCATGCAGGTAAATTGAGAATTCTGGACACAGCGTTTGATTTTTCACAGCCGGTTATCTGGGTCGTGTTGATCGGCGGGTTCAGCGAGTGTTTCATAACTTATACCAGTGACCAATGCGTTATACAGCGGTACATGACCACCAAAGACCTCAAGGCCGCAGGACGGAGTCTTTGGTTGAGCGTGCCCTTCGCAGTTATCGGGCTGGTGTTCTTCGGCATCGGCACAGGTCTGTTCACGTACTACCGCAGTCATCCTGAAAGATTGGCGGTTAACATGCCGAAGGCCGACTCGGTGCTGCCAATGTTCATGGCGAACGATCTGCCGGTGGGAGTAGCTGGACTGGTTATAGCAGGTCTCTTTGCCGCAACGATCACGACGTTGGCAGCCAACCTTAATTCTTCGGCCACGGCGATCACCAGCGATTTCTTTGTGCGATTGAAACGCGAAAGGGCGACAGACAGTTCGCAAGTGCGCTTTGCGCAGCTTTTCACGGTGCTGATAGGTTTGGCCGGCATGGCTGGAGCGTTGACCTTAGCCAATGTGGAAATGCGCGCGGTATACGACCAGTTTCTTAAGTTCATCGGAATCCTGACTAGTGGGCTGGCCTGCCTTTTCATGCTGGGGATCTTTGTAAGACGTGTGGGCGCGGCGGCGGCGTTGTCCGGTCTGGCTGCGAATTATATTGTGTGCATAGGGCTGGACCGCCTAGGTCTGCCTTGGAAACCGCACCTGTTGCTGTACGGCGCGATCGGCATTATCACTTGCCTTGTCGTGGCGGTAGCGGTTAGTCTGATATTTCCGAACCGGAAGCAGGGTATAGACGATCTTGTTTGGAAAAAGAAGAACTGATGCGCGTAATGTTAGAATTCCAGTTTCAGTAATCACGAATGGACAAGAATTAAAACGAATTCTTGGGCTTAGGGCAGGAATTGAAAGCATAGCTACCAATTCAGGAGGTTTTGTATGGAAGTCGGAGTGTCTAAGATCATCATCACACCGCCGCGCGGTTTGCCGCTGGCGGGTTATTTTAATGCGCGTCCCAACGAAGGGGTGCTGGATGATTTGCATGTGCGCTGCGCGCTCTTCCGGCAATGTCGGGCCGTAGGCGGGGTGTTGTCGTTGGATGTCTGCATGCTTAGCAATGAGTTTGTGGAAAAGGTTTTGGCGGCGCTTGACAAAGCCGGGTTCCGTTACGGTCGCGGTTTGATTTTAACGGCCACGCACACGCACACCGCACCGTATGTGACGACCCTGTTCGGCACTTCACCTGACGCGCTTTATTTGCGCGGTCTTGTGGCCAAAACCGTTGAGGCGGTCCTGACGGCGGAACGGAATCTGGCGCCAGCGACGCTGCGGCTCGGACGGGTCAAGGACAATCCGCTGGCTTTCAACCGCCGCTATTGGATGCAGGGCGGAGGCGTCACCACAAATCCCGGTGTAAAGAATCCCGGCATCGTCAAGCCCGAGGGAACGGTAGACCGCGAGATCGGCATTTTGTCGGTCGAACAGGGCGGCAGGATAACGGCATTACTGGCAAACATAGTCAACCATACCGACACGGTCGGCGAGAGCCTGGTGTCGGCGGATTGGCCGGGTCGGCTGGAACGCTGTGTCCAGGCGAGTATAGGGTATGATCCCTTAGTCATGACTCTGATAGGCTGTGCAGGCAACGTGAATCAGTTCGATGTGCATTCAGACGAGTATCAAGGATATGCTTATGACCGTGCTTGGCAACTGGGAAAGTGTTATGCCGAGCTGGTAGTGTCGCGTTTGGGAAGCCTTAAGAAACTTAAGGCGGAGAAGCTTGCGGTGGTGACCCGCGCACTCTCAATACCTTATAGAAATATCACTCGGGAACAACTGAAGCAAGCGCGTGCGGTTCTGGCAAAGGCACCGCGCATGTCGGCAGGTGCTGATATGACCAGCGAGGGGCTCGCGACAGGCGAAGGTGCGGTCGCAAGATTCTTTGCCGAGCAGTTGCTGGAATATAGCCGGCGCTGCGCTGGCAGAAGCCGCAGGTTCCGGATGGTGTCGTTGGGCTTTGGCGCCGAGTTTGCCTTGACCTCATTGCCGGGGGAACCGTTTACAGAAATCGGGCTTTCGATCAAAAAGCTGTCGACTTTCAAGCACACGTGGCCGGTAGCGTTGGCCATGGGCGCGTGCGGATATGTGGCGCTGCCGGAGTGTTTCGAGCGCGGCGGATACGAGACCCTGCCGGTGGTGGGTGGGGCGCCGCGTGAAGACACGGCTGAACGGCTGATCAAGGCCAGCGCGGAAAATTTGGAGAAATTAGGAGTTATGAATTAGACTGCCGCGCGCGGGGTACGAACAAACGAAGTGGTAACTTGAACGCGCAACGCTCAAGTTACCGACAAGCCAGCCACCCGGGGCTTCGGGCGAAAATGAGAGAGTAACTTTGTGGAGCAGTGGAAGGCAATCGATGTAAGCAGGTCGGGTAAGGGTAGCCGAGTAAGGGTAGCGGTTAAGCGGGTTGGTTAAGAGTAGGATGAAACACTTGTTCGCCACCCTTGACCGGATACGCTTACCCGAAAAACTTACCCGGTTTTACGTCTGAAGTATGACAATGTCCAAGTTATAGGTAGGGAATAGGGTTGACAGCGGGCGGGGTTGTGGGGGATCATTTTAAGCATGGAAGATGCTAACTCTTATCTCGGGCTGTTTTTTGAACCGATCCGGCAGTATCTTCAGGATGATGCCGTTTCGGAAATCCTGATCAACGGGCCCAATCAGGTTTTCATAGAACTCAAAGGCAAACTGCAGCCGACGGAGGCACGTTTTGTCAGCGAGCCTGCTTTGAAGGCGGCGGCTGTGAATGTCGCCAAGAATGTCGGGCGTATGCTTAACGAGGAAAATCCGCGTCTGGACGCGCGACTGCCCGACGGTTCGCGTGTGCATGCCGTGATCCCGCCGCTGGCGCGCTGCGGCACGGTGGTGGCTATACGTAAATTCAAAAAAGAGAAACTTACGATCTCGCAACTGATTGAGTTCGGCAGCATTACCGAGCAAGGCGCGCGCCTGATCGACGTAATCGTCAAGTTGCATAAGAACGTGATCGTCTCCGGTGCCACATCCTCCGGCAAGACCTCTGTGCTGAATGTGCTCAGCGCGTTCATTCCTGAAACCGAACGCATTTTGGTGATTGAAGACGCCAGCGAACTGCAACTGCAACAGGCGCACACGGTCTGTTTCGAGACGCGCAAGCCGGATAAGAATGACAAAGGCGAGGTGACGATAAGGGATCTGATTCATTCGGCCTTGCGCCTGCGGCCGGATCGTCTGGTCATCGGTGAAATCCGTGGCGGCGAGGCGCTAGATCTATTGCAGGCGCTGAACACCGGCCACGCTGGCAGCATGTCGACCATCCACGCCAACAGTTCGCTGGATTGCCTCTCGCGCATCGAGACCTGTTCGCTGCTCAGCGGCATCGACATACCGTTATCGGCCTTGCGCGCGCAGGTCGCCTCCGCCATTGATGCGGTGGTGCACACAGCGCGTCTTTCCGACGGCTCGCGTAAGATCACGGCGGTCTCCGAGGTGCTGGGACTGAAGGACGGCGAGTATGTCGTAAAAGATCTTTACCGTTTCAATGTGCGCGGCATCGGGCCGGACGGCAGCTTGGACGGCGACTTCACCGGAACCGGCCATAAGCCCAGCTTTTTACAGGAGGCGTCCCTGCGAAACATGCCGTTGGACGAGGCCATGTTCGCTCAGGGTTAACGCCGACCGCCGTACGCTGAACACCTAACCCATAATGCAGGGAGGAAGATGCGGCAGGTGTATCTTTGGGTGTTCGTTTTCGAGACTAGCTACAAGACCTATGTCTTCAGATCAGCTTGGCTAGATTAACTAGCCAAGCTGATCTGAACGGCAGCATCTTGAGAGGGCAAGAATAGCTGCTAATCGTCAGCATCTTCCTGGCGGTGCTTGGCGGCCTCGGCTATGATCTTCTGCGCCACGTTGGACGGCACGACATCGTAGCGGTCAAACTCCATGGTGAAAGAGCCCTGACCGCCTGTGATCGAACGCAATTCTGCGGAGTACTTGAACAGCTCCGCCAGCGGTGCCTCGGCAGCGATAACCTGCACGCCCTCGTAAGCCTCCATGCCCAGCACACGTCCGCGCTTGTGCGGCATATCGCCGCTGATCGCACCCATGAAGGCTTCGGGAATGGTGATCTTAAGGCTCATGACCGGCTCCAACAGCACCGGCTTGGCTTTGGCCATGCCTTCACGCAAAGCGCGCGAACCTGCTATCTTGAACGCTATCTCCGAAGAATCGACATCGTGGTAAGAGCCGTCGTAGATATGCACCTTGATATTCTGTACCGGATAGCCTGCCACGGAGCCGGCCAGCATGCCCTCGACCACGCCTTTGTGCACGGCTGGGATAAAGTTGCCGGGAATCGAGCCACCGACGATCTCGTTCAGGAACCACTCCTCCTCGCCTTCGCGCAAAGGTTCCACGCGCAGGTAGACTTCGCCGAACTGCCCGCGTCCGCCAGATTGCTTCTTGTGGCGGTAATGGCCATCTCCCAACGCGGTTACTGTTTCGCGGTAGGGGACTTTGGGGGTAGAGAGGTCAACGTTGACGTTGGACTGCGAGTGCATCAGGCTGACAGCGACATCGATATGCACATCGCCGAGGCCTTTAAGAATAACCTGTTTGGTTTCGACCTGTTTTTCAAAGTGCAGGGTGGGGTCGGAGTCGAGCAGGCGGTGGATCGCCGTGCTCAGTTTGTCCTCATCAGCCTGGGTCTTGGCCGAGACGGCCATAAACATCACTGGCGGAGGGAAGGCCATTTCCGGCAGCACCGTACTGTTGCCGACCGCAGCCAGCGTGTTGCCGGTCTTGGTGGTCTTCAGTTTAGGCAGTGCTACGATGTCACCTGGAACCGCCTTGGCCACCGGCGTCTGCTTTTTGCCGAGGACGTGCAGCATGGTCGAAATGGTCTCTTTGCTGTCGTTTGAGTTGTTGTGCACTGCCATGCCGGGGGTCATGGTCCCTGATATGATGCGCACGAAACTGAGCTGTCCGATGAAAGTGTCGGTCATTGTGCGCCAAACCCTGGCCACCAGCGGCCCGTTTTCGTCGCCCGCGATCTGTTCCCCTTTAGCGTCTTTATAAACACGCGTCCCCGGGCCCGGCATCAGGCGGCAGAAACTGTCCAGCATCTCGCTGATACCGACGCCCTTGAGCGGCATGGTGGAGTATATGGGATGTACTGAACCGGCGGCGATACCTGCGTTCAGTCCGGCCCTGATATCCTCCGGAGGGAGGGTGCCGTCGGCAAAATACTTTTCCATCAAAGCCTCGTCGGTCTCGGCGGCGGCCTCAGCCAGACTGTTGCGCACCTCAGCAAGGTCATCAGGCAGCTCTTCAGTGTCGAGTATGTTGGCTACGGTGTCGCCGCCCAAAGGGGCGGTCACGGGCACGCAGTTCACGCCGAAAGCGTCGCGGATGGCTGTAATGGTTTTCGAGAAGCTGGCGTTCTCCTTGTCAAGACCGGTGATGGCGAAAGCCACGGTTGAAAGACCGGCTTCCTTGCACAAGCCCCAGGCGCGACGGGTGCCGACTTGCACACCGGATGTGGCGTCGACTGTGATCAGGGCGAAGTCAACTGCTTCGGCCGCGCCGAGCATCTGGCCGTAGAAATCCATAAAACCGGGGGTGTCTGTAAAAACCATTTTAAATTCATCATTGCCAAGC